>NZ_JBCODG010000017.1:0-75810 GCF_040928965.1 Bacteroides sp. 2201st1_D9_2201SCRN_220225
ATTTCCGGGTATAGTCTATATAATTCTACAATTAGGAAGTTCTGTACGGCTACATCCACTTGCGTGACATAATCGGCAACTCCTTTTTCTTTTACATGGGCTGCCATTTCCCGGTTTGTGATGATTTCTTTGGTTTCTTTAACCAAATAGATTATTCGTTGTAAATCCATGATTTTCTATATTAATGTTTTGCATAGAGTTTCCTCTTAGATTTAATGTAAAGTTACTTGTTTATTTAATATTTTATCACATGATGCGAATCAAAAATATCATTTGAGGAATTTTATTTTTGATTTCATTATGATTGTCGTCTTATTTTATACCCCATTTTATTATCTTGTATATATGAATGATATATATGCCCTTCAGTTATTATTTCTAGAATAAAGTGATGTGTTTATAATACTTGTTTTAGATATATGGGAGAGAAAATAGGATATGTCTAAGTATTCTTGTGGAAAAGTCACGCCTTGTTATCAGAAGGATATTGGAGAATATATTTAAAAAATATTGTCTAGGAATAAGAGTTTTACAAGAAAAGATATATGAAATACAAATACATTCTTCGATGTGCTAAATATATCTATGGTTTTTAGAATGAGAAGTTCTGTATTTTACATCCTGAAAATGCCTCTTTTGTCCCTTGGGAATTTCGAGGAACAAAAGGGACAAAAAAATGTCCCTCGAGTGTCTGGGGGACAAAATTGTTTTTTATAAAATTTTCTGTTGGGAATTGTACTGCTTTATAATACAGATTATCAGTGTGTTATATCCATTTTTAGCATAGTATTTAAAGGAATTCTATAAATATTGTTAAATTATTGGTAATCAGCTGTTTAAATATTTATCATTTGCCGATGCAAAATGTTCTTTATTTGATGTAATCTATTGGTTTATAATATTTTTGCCGTTGTGGATGTGAGTGAGAGCAACAAATTAGCAACAAATTTGTAAAAGCACATCTTTTTTGTGTTGTTCTCAGGTCTCAAAGATACGGATTTTGTTGCTCTCCGCAAAATCATTAATCAAGGTTAGTTTATTCCCGATGATGTGTGTCATAAAGTCGCCCGTTATCTCTGCAAGGAAGAAGATGACTTCACGAAAACAGGGTGTCCGTAACCGTGAACACCCTGCCTTGCTATCTGAAAGTTATTTTCATCGAATTTTCTGTATGTGCCGCCCAAATCTTTTATCGGTGTAAATTATCATTGCCGGAATCATCGGGGCACAGAAAACGCCATTCGGTGTTAGCTGACTTCTTGATGTTATTCCCATGTGCATGTATATTTATTTGATAAATTCAGAAGCAACCCACAAGTCTATTTCTTTATCCCAATCAACTTTTACTCGAATTTTATATTTGCCAAATTTAGCCTCAATCAATTTACACTCATTTGTTGGATTTAGTATAAAAACCTTTTCTGATAATATCATTTCTTCCAACCTGCTTTCGTCTTTTCTATTGCACACCTTGTTCAATTCTGCAAAATCATCTTCACTGACAGCAGAAAGACATTCTTGAACCACATAAACCTTATCTCCTACATTGGGTAGTTTCTTGCCATTTCCACAAGAAAGGAACAGCCCCATAGATATGATTAATAAAATAATAATCCTCATAATGAATATTTTTTTGCCGCCTCAATCATAGTATCGGCATAGTTATAAATATCATTGATTGAATTTAACTTGTACATCTTTTCACTTTTGTTTTCGTCAATGACAGCAAGTCTTTTTCTTGTAGGAGGGTCAAAATAAAAGCGGCAGACAGTCTTTCGCACATTATTGTCTATGGAAACACCGAAATAAGAACGTGTGTCTTTATAAGTTATCCGTTCAGCCGGGAAAATGTTTCTCAGAAGTGATTTCACGATATAGAATGCTTCCAGTTCTTCCTCTGTGGTAACAATCCCGTTATCTGGCTGTTCTTCTGTCGGTTGTTGAACCGTTGGCGTGCCTTGTTCTGTGGGCTGTTCTTCATCTTTTATGGCGGCTTTCAGCCTGTCTGATATTATATCGCTAACATAGTTGTTAATTGTCCGCTTTACAAGTGTCGTAAACTGTTCAAGCACTTTCGGTGTAAATACCCCCTCGTACACTTGTTTCCCGAAGAAACGCACAAAATCAGTGGACGGATTCGTGAACTCTTTCCCGATGACGGTTCTTAATTCCCCCATGTATTTAAGTTCGCTTGCTGAACTCAGAATCATATCAACATCAAAATACGATTTATGGAATTTCTTCAATTCTTCGATTTGCGTGTCTTTCAGGTCAAGCATATTGATTTCCAAGAACGGCTTTTCATCCATAATGTTTGGTTCTGAAAGGTCTGTGTAAAACCTGTATGTTATGCCGTTTGTCAATACGCCGAATTTTGCCTTTGAGACATTGAAGTAACGTAACAGTTGATTGTCATGCAGGTTTAGGTCTTGTTCCCAATGCTTACACTCAATAAGTATAATCGGCTCGCCGTCTTTCATTATGGCGTAATCAATTTTTTCGCCTTTCTTTGTGCCGATGTCACAACACATTTCAGGCAACACCTCCAAAGGGTTGAAGACATCATACCCCAATGCGTTTATAAAAGGCATAATCAAAGCCGTCTTTGTCGCTTCTTCTGTCGGAAGATTGGCTTTGAGGGTCTCGATTCGTTCTGAGATTTGTTTTATTGAATCTTTGAAATCCATATATCTGTTATTTAACGGTTCTTCTTATAGTGGTTGCCGTTGTTCACAGATACACACAAAAAACGTGGGCATTCCTCGTAGGTCAGAGGCATCGCCAAACGCCCGAAATCTCACAAGGAAATGCCCACGTATATGACGTGGGCATCTACCATTGCTTTTGAGATTTCTGAATATTGGCGATTTTCTGACCTCAACGGCAATAGCAAACGCTATTTATCTTTTTCAAATGTCGGTTCAAAGATAATCATAATTGCCAAAATTCCGATATAATTTCCGATTTTATTTCTTTATAAGATAATCAGATAAGCCATTTTACAAGGGATAAAATCTTTTTCCTGTAAATAATCACAAGAATGAAAAGAATGACCCAAAAGCCGTAAATCTGTGTTTTCTGCCACCAAGTAAGGTCACGGGGGACTTTCTCGATTTTCGTTTTTGTTACGGTCTTTGTCTTATAAATAACGCTGTCTTTGCGTTCAACGGGCTTTTCAAACCCTACTGGCTTTTTCTGCGGCTTAGTCTTCAAATTATGGTATAAAGTTCCGTCAGGGTTTATCCGTGCGTCAGACGTTGCGTAATCGTTTTCAAGATGCGATGTATTATCGGCTGTTTCACGTTCTGACGTTTGTGCCGGTATTTCAATAAAGACAGTATCGGGTACGTATTCAATACGGGTTTCAACCCTAATACCAACGCTGTCTTGTTGATGAACGCTTTCAGAAAGGCGGCGGCTTGAAGCACAGCCGCCTATAATGAATGTCAATAGTAAGAGCAAGGGAAGATGTTTCATTTTTCAGATTGTCTTTAAGTAGTTGATAATACCTTTGACATGAAGACAGACAATCGTTTCTTTTCCAGCTTCTGACAGAAGAAACGCCACGTCTTCTTTATTGTCTTGAAAAAGGTTCTCAGTCAGAACGGCGGGGCATTTCGTGTGTTTCAAGATATACAAATGCCCCTCCTTGTCGGGGTCTCCGTCCGTTGTGTCCTTTCTAATTTTGAAGTCTGTTTCCTCTGCCGCCTTATACAGACAGTCTGCCATTTTATCGGCGGCTGTCTGACCGACAGAAGTCCACGCTTCCCATCCACGTGCGTTCATCCATTGAGAACCGTTTCCCGCTGCATTACAATGAATAGAAACGAGAATGACGTTCTTCGTTCCTACTCTGTCACAAATGGAATTTACACGCCGACACCGTTCGGATAGGCTGATGTCGTTTTCTTCTGTGACGATACGTTCAGCGTCAAAGCCTCGTTTCTTCAACTCTGATACAACTTTTTCGGCTATTTCTCTTGCGTATTTGTACTCTCTCAAAGAGCCGTCAGGGGAACGCTTGCCCGCCGTGTCAACCCCGTGACCGTTGTCAATTAGAATTTTCATACTCGTTCTTATTTATATTCTGGTAATAGGTATTGAATATTCATCGCACATCGGTACATAATCTCTCTCGCTTCATCTTCTGATACATGAATCGGGCGTGTAAACTCACAGAAAATTGAACCGACCCAATCATGCTTGTTATCATTTAAACGCTTTACCACAGCCGCCTCGCATCCGTAACTTGATAGAATTGATTTTGCGTATTTGTCTTGAACCTGTGTGTCTATATCCGTGATATACATAAACAGGTTTTTAACCATATCAGAACTGAATTTAGCCACGTCTGCGATACGAAGATTTTGTACATGTGGCTTCATTGGCTCAACACCTTTACGCTTTACTTCATAATAGATTGATAACAGACTTTCATTTCCCAACGGGTGGGGCTGAACAATATAAACTCTGTCAGCGTCAAGTTCGTGAAGAGTGTTCCATAATTCCCCGTAAACGATAGAAGAATTATCGGCTCGGCGAATGCTTTTGATTTCTTCATCCTGTCTGAACTTCTCAATTTTTAAGTCCGTGAGCTTGTTTTTCGTGTACTGATTATAAGCAAACCATGCGGCGATGATTGTGCCTATTGCGCTGATAATAGCTGGTAAATATTCCATAAGTCTTTGATTTTTATTTGCAAATATATACAAACTGATTGCAATATAATCACTTTTAAAGTTGTTTAATTATAATCTCTTTTAATTCTGTCTATTGATTATTCTCGCTGTATAGGTCAGGGGATAACCGCCTTTGCTGCCACCTTTACTTGAATCATATATAAGCAACACCGTAAGGCTGTCACCTGCTCCCATTGCCACGCTGTCCCAGTGGTCGTTGTTCCAATGTACCAAATTGGGGTATTCAGACGTATTCCATGGGTAAGTTCCATCACTACTCTTCTTGCTATTTCTTCCGTATATATCGAAATCTTTTGAATCAAGGTCTGAGATAACGGTAAATTCCACACAAAACTTTGTGCTTGTGCCTATCCCAAGTGCATCTCTGACCTCTGAGAGTTTTGGCAGAGTTATTCCTGAATTATCCACGCTGCTATAAATTACCCATCGGTTATTGTCTTTAAGATTGGAATAACCGTTATAAATTGTATTAGCGGAAGAAAGCGTAAACTTGCTGTACTTGTAGCCTTCTATCCATCCGTTCAGAGTACCGTTGCCATCGCCTAAAAAAGCATGGTTATACGTTCCGTTTTTGGCAGAAAGCAACATTGCGACATTCCGTCCCAAACCCCACCAATCGGACGTGTCTTCATTCTCAAATCTTGCTACGGCTCTCAACCCTGATGATGTCGGCAGTACGTTTCCTCCGATACCCGCAAAACATTTATGTGCGTCATTACGGAATATCACATACGCATCATTGTTAAACGGGGTGTTGGTAAGCCCGTTTCCACTGACGCTGAACCCGGCTATTTTTGAATTTCCGGTAACAGTCAAATTTTCTGCAATAAGTTCGGTCACTTTAACCAATTTGGCAAGCAAAGCCGCCGTAACTATAAGTTCTGCGTTAATCAATGTTGTGTTGATTTTGCCTCCTACAATAATGGTTTCATTCGCGGCGGCTTTCTCTGCCAAATCAGCGAAATTCGCGTAACCCAAATCCTGTGCAATGGCGTTCTTTGCGCTCTCAACGGCGGCGTTGGCGGTGTTAAGAACTGAATCGGAATATCCTTTCAGCGTGTCTTGAATAGCTTTATTGGCGGCTTCTACGGCTGTGTTAAAGTCTGCATACGCACTGTTGAAAGTGGCGTATTTACTGTCAACATTGTTCTTTTCGGTTACGGTGGTTTTACCATCGGCGATAGCGGAATTGATTGCGCTGATAAGGTTCTCAATACTGCCCATAAGCGTAACCTTGGCATTCAGAAGCCCGGTTTTTGCCGTTCCCGTAAGATAGGCGTTTGTGTACAGTTTGTTATACGCAGCTTCCACGGCGGCTTTCGTGTTGTTCACTGTGTTGATGTACTTCTCAATCGCTTTCGCTTCCGCTTCCGTAATAATGCCGTCAGCGAACGCACCGTCCACATAGTCGTTTAAATTTCCAACGGCGGTATTGGCGTTCTTTGCGCTCTCAACGGCGGCGTTGGCGGTGTTCTGAGCCTGAGTTATCAAACCGTTCACGGCTTCCCATTCATCAAGTTCATATAAGCCCGATGAACCTGATTTGAACTTTATTTGCCCGGATATGATACCTTTCAATAAATCAAAATAAGTGTTCCCGTCTGTGGAAACAATCTTGTCTGTCGTGATACGTCCCGGAAGGATTTCTGTAAAACCGTACAGAGTGACAAAACTTCGTTCTTCATTGTATTCAGAGTTCAGGACACCGACAAGAAGATGATAGAAGCCTGAAACACCCTCTAATTTGATTGCATTTTCAGACAGGGTGAAAACACCTGTTTGTGCCGTCTTTGAGACTTTTGCATACAAATAATACTTCTTCTTACCGTCATCAAGCACTGCGCTTGTGTAGGCTGTCATATCCCAAAATTTATATTCCGAAACCTTGTGCGATGCACTGACCGTATTGATACCGAGGGTCATGTGTTGTATGATACCCGCTGCCGCTGTCAGTTGTTTCGTCTCATTGTCATAGACAATTCTGTGCGTAACCGGGACGGGGTTTGTCTTTGAGTTCACAAAACGGAATTGAAGACTTTCATCGCCTACAAGCATTGACATCGTTTGAACGGCAATCGGGTTGATTGAGTTCGTGAAATTGTCGAGCAATGCTTCTTCCAACATGCTGATTGTTTCCTTTGCGTCCCTGAACCGTCTTTTTGTGAATTGAATAGCGTCACGGTGTAGGTCATCAACGATGACTTCCTCACTTTTCAGGTCATTCAATGTTGATGAAACACTGCCGCTTACCGTTGTGTTTGAAAGTTCAATCACGGGGCTATGTGGTTTGTTGATATAATCTTTTATACCCGTTATACGCACGAGAACGCCATCTTTCTGAAACTGTTCGTCAGAGAAACGGATATATCCTCCGAGTTTGATGCGCCCCCCGATGTTTACCCAATCTTTTTTCGACCATATCCCGTCAAGTTCCCCCGTGAATGTGAATTTCAGGTCTTCATTATCAAACAAGCATTTTACAGCCGCCCGGAACATATCCCATGATGCGCCTGTTTTCGTGGCATTATCACAAATGTAAGCTGTGGGAAGCATACATTTGAATACGGCATACTTATCGCCCGATTTAGGGGCGAATGTGGTATTTGGCATAGTTTGCCCGTCTATGTCTGCGGGAACAATCTCAAAACGACGTGCCGCCTTTCCTTTAACGGCATTATGGTAATATTTAACCTCAAACTCCCGTCCGGCAAGCATACCCGTCTGAAAAACAACGGTCATAGTTTCCCCCTCTATCAAGCATTCTTCATAATTCAGTGAAGATGGGATTGACGTGTCAACAATGTCATAAAAGTTGTTTTTCTCATCAACAACTACAACCGTGTTGACCGTACCGACACGTTTCGGGTAAATCTCAGAACAGTCAAGACTATCTTCGGCGAGTGATGACAGTTGTTTGTCATCACGGCGTATTGAAAGCCCTGCTTCATCAACGACATAACGGCGGGCGTTCTTGGCTATGAAGCCGTCTTCATCTTCAAAATGTTCGCCGTCATAAGCGAGTGTTTGGTTCTTGGGAAGAAGAAGCTCGGAAGAACCGTATTTTGACGGGTCTATATTGTCCGTACCGCCTTGAACGAACAAAATTTCCGTTGGCGGGTTGTCTCCCGTATTTGAACGTCCGACACCCGGCTTGAACCCGTTGCCACATCCATAAGACAGCGGGAGGGGGTTACTTTTGTTGTATTCAATCTTACGTAATGACACACGTTTTCCCGTAAACTCGTATTCTGTCTTGAACGTTGAAGCCATGCGGGTTAGAGCGTCAATACAAAAATCATGGTCATAGGCAATCAGGGTTTCAACACCGTCAATACATTCGCCAACCGTCCATCCTTTGTCACGGCGGTTCATATTGTCAACAAACATTTGAAGATGTTCATGCGGCTTTGCAGTCAACGAAAATTTCAAACGTCCGTCAACCGGGTTTCTGAATTTCCAAACTTTTGCGTTTGCTTCGGGCGGGTCAAAAAGCACCGTGTATTCAAACAGTCTTTTATGTTTCATCTTGAAATTCTCCGGGCGTTTGAGCGTGAACGTTTCGCCTTGAAACTCACAGTAAGAGCCTACTGGGATTTCAACGTGTTCGGGGAGTGAATAGTACAACGTTAAACTATGGTCTCCCATGACAGCCCTATTGCGATAACTGTTATCATCAACCTCGATTTCAAGAACCTTGTTTCCTGCATTATTGTAAATTATCATACTACTAAACTTTGAGTTATTTTTTCCGAATTTCCCCGTGGTTAAACTTTCTTTTTAAAATGGTATGATTATATTGTAATCACTTTTAAGCGTTCTACGGGGCTAAAAAAAGGCTTTTTCAAGAATAACCATTCTTCCCGTCACATTTTATGTTTGAATAACGTGACGGGAAGCGGTTTTTACAAGTTACAGAATACCGTATTCAAGGCAGTCTGCATCCACTTGCGCTTTCAGGGTAGCACGTTCGGATAGATAGGCTTTGTATGCCTCAATCTTTGCCTTGGCTTCCTCGCTTGATTTCGCCCCTCCAATCATACCGAGGTTCGCTGCGTTGAACTCATTCACAAGTTTTTGTTCCCGGTTGTTGTCCCACTTCTCCGTGATAACTGTTTCAGTTATCTTGTTTGAAGAAAGCGGAGCCCACACGGTAGCTTCTTCACATTTCCATTGTTCCTGAACCGGGGCTTCATCGTCAGAAGCGAGTTCGCTTGGTTCAACGGTGGCGGGTTTTTCAACTTTCTGAATGTTGAAGCGGTAAACGTAACTTCCGTTTCCGACTGCCTCCAATTTGGCAGGCTGATTGTCATAAAATGCTATCATAATAACACGGTTTAATGATTGTTTTTAATAAATGTTTACTATCACTATGTTTTGCCCAACCGAGCCACGGGGCAACAGCTTGTTTATAAGCCTTTGCGTCAAGCAATGGGGTACGTCGGTTTAGCCGTGAAACGGTATGGCAGAAATTCTTCTTTATACTCTTTCTGATAAGTTTTTGATTACGGTAGAACTTGTAACCGACATAATCAAGCGCACGCCCGTGTTTGTCATAACGGTTGGCTGCTATTGGGAATATCTGATAGTTTCCTTTGATTTTCAGTTTTAGTTCATCTTCAATCATTTTTCTTATCTCTTTGAACGCTTCCCGCAGTTGTTCTTTTGATGAAGAGAAAAACGTGATGTCATCAGCGTATTCGGCTGCGTCAAGTTTCAATACTTCGTTCACACGGTGCATGAAATAGCACAAGAACAGGTTGGCGAGATATTGTGAAAGATAGTTCCCGATAGGAAGCCCCTCTGCGCTGTCAATAATTTCATCAAGAAGCCACAGTAGGTCTTTGTCTTTTATCTTCCGGCGTACAATTTTTTTTAAGACTTCATGGTTAATGGAGGGATAATATTTGGTTATATCAATTTTAAGACAGTATAATGGCTTGCCTTTGTACTTCTCAATGATTTTATCTATATGCCGGGCACACCCCTCTATTCCACGTCCCTTGACACATGAAAAAGTATTGTGCGTGAAAGTCCTGACCCAAATCGGTTCAAGAACATTCATGACGGCATGATGTACTATTCTGTCAGGATAGTACGGAAGACGGAAAATAAGCCTCTCCTTGGGTTCAAAAATCGTGAAGACATCATAAGGGGAGGTTTTGAACGTCTTTGTCAGCAATGCTTCATGAAGAGCAAGAATATTTGCTTCACGATTTTTGTCGTGAACTTTAACTCCGTATGTGTTTGTTTTGCCTTTGCGTGCTTTTTCGTCAGCTTCACGCAAATTTTCCACGGAGATTACTTTATTGTATAAATTACCTATTCTTTTCATCTTTTTGCTTTGCTTTTCTTATTCAGAGTCTTCGGTAGCCCATACAACAGGCGTTCCTACCAACACTTTTAGGAGGTTTGCTTGAAATCTTTTGCCAAGTGGCAAGGCTGTCATTCTTTTATATTGTTTCATATTGTCAAAACCAATTTTAAAGCATAGGTGAGAACCGATATTCGCATTCGTATTCGAGGGGGTGTTATTCGAATTCGCATAAGCGAGACCTGCATTCGCACTGTTATTCGCGTTACCGCTGAACAGGACACCACAAGAATGACCCACCTTTTTATTTTGTTATTTCATTGTTTTCTTATTCAAAATAATATCTGTTACCGTTACCCCTCAAAGTAACTTTTCGGGGAAACTTATTCATTTCTTTGATTTTCTTCAAAACATAAAGAATGTCGGATGAACCAGTGAAAAATTTCTTGGCATCTGATTCCAAACTGTCTTTTGATGGCTTGATTTTTACAAGCGTCTGACCTTTTACTCCTTTAGCCTTGCTGAATCTTGTCGGAACTTCTTCAATGAAATCAACCCCCCAAAACGTGGTGTTTACGAGTTTTGATTGTGTCGTTTCATCACAATTGAAACTCCTGCTGTTTTCATCTCTCGGGATATTCAGGAAAGCGAGGCTTCCGTCATCTTCTTTTGGTATGTTGTTCATTTCTTCAATCATCGTTTTATACTGTTATTATTTGAACCCTGCCCCACAAAGAGGCAGGGAAAAGGTTATCACTCAAAGCGTGTTACGCTGACGTGGGTATAAAGCAAAGGCGAGAACCGATATTCGCACTCGCATTCGAGGGGGCGTTATTCGAATACGCACAAGCGAGACCCGCATACGCACTGCTACTCGCGCTACCGCCGAACAGGACACCACGGAGAGCCACCGAAGCAGGGATGTTTGTATAGTGATAGTCACAGAAATATGTGGTAGAACCGCCGCCTACGAGAGCAGGAATGATTTCGCCGCTTTCTCCAAAAATAATTTCTTTAACATATCCCTCGGCACGGGCTTCATTCCCAACATGACTATATCCGTTATAGTTACTGTCATTGAATTTTGAGGGGTCAGAGCAAACAAAGACTTCTGACAAGCCGTTCGAGCCGGGATTAATGCGTACGTTGATGCCATCAGGCCACTGCCAAATATGCCCAAACGGGTTTTCGATACCACGATAACGGCACACTTTGACTTTCTTTGAAGAAGCGTCATATTCAGTGGGCATGGTATATTCTTTTTCGCCTGTTCCGTTTCCGAGTTCATCCGTATAGCCACAAGGGATAAAAGGATAATAACCGTTAAACGTGTTCCATTTGCCGCTGTCAAGTGTTGTAACCCCGTCTCCGAGACCGCCTTGACGATAGCCCTCAGCCGTCAATTGGGTGTTGAAAGCCTCCTGAGAGTTGAGCGTTGCGTATTCAACAACAAAGAGCCAATAGAGCATCTTTTGAACGTCATACGTCATACAGTTCCACTTAGTGCTGCCCGCTTTTCTGTTTCGGGCATACGTTCTGAAATTCGTGCGGCTGATTTGTGTAGCTGGTCTTCCGAGAACCGTTTTTGAGAGTGTGTCCCAGTCAGCCTGATTTGCACCGCCTCGGTAGTCAGCCGTTGTATTGACCACAGAAGATAGCTTGTTCGTACTTCTCTGAACAGTAGCTTCGTATGCCGATACGTACATCAAAGGAACATAACGATAGCCGGGAAGAGGAAAGAGAGAGAATTTGACCCGCTCAATATTTGCGCTTGTTTCAAAACGGCAATAGAAGTCCCCAAACTCGACCATGACTTGTCCCCGTGAACCGTCTCTGACATGCCCCGTCCAATCACGTGGATTGAGATATTCAACCACGTTGCCGTCATCGTCAAGAAGACAGCCCCTCATACGGTTATGTACGGGAAGGGACTTGTGAAGAGCAGTATTGCCAATTCGGGTTACTAAACGTGATGAAACGGTCTTGTCTCGCTCAATGCCGTACATACACTGCTCTTCCATATAAGGCAACATAGTTGCGAGAGCTGCTTTTTTGCTTTCTCCGTCTTCTAAGACCTCACACAAAAGATTGAATGGGTTATTCCCAGAAACATTGGGTAAGTCACTCAATCGTTTTCCGTTTGTGAACGCTTCAATGATTTCCCTTACTTTGTTTTCTTCATCTGTTGATAGTGCCATAATTTAAAAGTTTTATTTGTTGAAAAATTATTTTAATTGAACCTGAATTTGCCATTTGCGGTTAGGCGCAAAGTTGATTTCGTGCAAAGCCTGACAGACTGCGGAACGACTTCAATATCAATGGTTCGATAAATGCTTGTGTTTTCTGTCGGAATGACGTGTATTTTGCTTATGCCGACACTGTTCACGGTCAGAAAACCGTCAGGGGCAACGGAAACCGCTTTGTCATCGCCCAAGAAAAGGACATTGTTACCCGTTCCCGCCGGGGATAGGGTAGCTATTACTCTCAGAATGTCTTTGTTTCCTTTTGTTATTTTTTTAGGAAACTCTAATTCCATTCCCGTTGGCTGTTTACGGTCTTTAGCCGTGATTGTCTGCTCCAATTCTTCCAAACGGGCGAGGGCGGCGTTCATTTCAGCCACACTTTCCGTTGCTTCTGCCGCCGCTTCTCCTGCGGCTGACGCTTGTTGTTGAGCGTTTGTGGCAGCGGTATTGGCTTGCGTTATTGCGGCATTCACACGCCCAGCCGCCGTATCTGCCGCCACAGCTTTTTCGTTTGCCAATGCAGCCGCATCGTTGGCTTTTTTTGCGGCTTCTGTGGCTTTTGTGCCCCGTGCGAGGCATTTCCACCAAGCGGTTTCAGTGACGGCGTGTCCCTTGTTATTGTCTTGTAACGACAAATAGGAACTGTCTTCCGTGTCAACAAAGTCAAACCGCTTGTAAGTTTTTCCGGCGTTATAAGAACCTGCGTCCGTAAACGCCACTTTTCCTAAAGGTATCTTTGTCATATTCGTGTAACTTTAAGTTATCCAACATTCAAATAAAGTTCTCCCGTCTGTTCATCAAACTTGATAAGTTTGTCGCTTACTTCATCTTCAAATTCCATGTATAGAATCATGTCATCATCGTCTATGCTGAATGTCGGGTACAGCACGCCGCCTTTTGCGAGCACACCTGTATCGACATACTTTTTCTGAGCTTCATCCCATTTCCACCAATTTCCATTGTCTCCCATTTTGGGCGGGTTGTCAGCCTGTTCCTTTGCCCGGTCAGCTTGCGTGTCAGCGTTTCCCGCCGCCGTGTTTGCTTTCGTAGCCGCACTGTTTGCAGAGGAAGCGGCACTGTTGGCTGAGTTGGTGGCGGTCACGGCGGCTTCCTTTATCTCTTCTAAATCTTCACGGGCTTTGTCCGCATTGGAAGCGGCGGTATTTGCCTTTGTTGCCGCATTGTTTGCGTTGGTTGTGGCGGTATTTGCTGCTGCGGTTGCCTTGTCAGCGTTTCCCGCCGCCGTGTTTGCTTTCGTAGCCGCATTGTTTGCAGAGGAAGCGGCACTGTTGGCTGAACCCGCTGCGGTGTTCGCACTATTGGCGGCTGTCTCAGCTTTTTTCGTTGCGGCTACAGCATTTTCATAGGCGGTCTGAATGTGTTCCAGACTGACCTTGACGCTCGTTTGAACCCCGTTTATCAGCTTAACGCCGATTGTGTATAATCCTTTCAGATTGTCGGAAAGGGTTAATTCGCTGATTTTAATTCTTTTCAATCCCATAATGTCATATTCTTTTTCGTAAGTCAATCGCAAACTCCCCGTCTTCTGTCACAACCAAATCCCGTGTTTCCGTGGCAAGCACAAATTCATCGTCTTCAAGCCTGAATGAAATGAAGCATACGGTAACGGTAAATTTGAGCCATATTTTATCAGAGGCGTAAAACTCGGACACGGAACAGCTTTTATAATGGCAGGGGTATTCATATCCCGTTTCATCAGAGTATAACAGCCGTTGTTCAGGACGCACAAGGTCATACAACAGAGCGTTATAGTTGCGCCACAGTTCAGTCAGTGAGGCGGCTTTCATAAGGCAGTTTATCTTTACGTCCTTTGCCTTATAGGTCACTTTTTCCCCGTCATACAAAGCCCCGTTCAATTTGTTGATATTGCGCAGGAGGCTGGTCTTGACATTCGGCGATTTCTCTATTTCATTAAGCGTTCCCTCCAACACATGAACCCCATAAACTGAGAACGGCTTCCCGTCAAGTTCATAATAATCAGAACCGGGAACAGTGCTTTCAGGTTCTTTGTAGGTGTACCCGTCCAAAGGGAAATCATCGGCAAGCTTTATCGTGATGAAACCGAGATGCGTTGCCAAATCCGTGTTAGGGTTTGACACAAGACGAAGACGGTAAGTACGTCCTATCTCCCTGAAATCAAACGTATGATAGGCTTTGTCTGACAATCGTTCTATGAAGCCTCCCCAACGGTAATCCATGCCTGAGAGAACAATTTTTAAGGAAAATTCCTTCGTGTTCAAGGTAGGTTCTGACAAGTCAGGTTCTATGCCGTCTTCTTCCTGCCAGTCGTTGCTTGTGACCGCTTTCAGAGGCGGGAACGCCACAAGTTCGTTGTAGCCCCCCTCCTGAACATAGATGCCGTACTCTGTGAACGCATCCTTACCGTCTATGTAAAATCGTCCTGACATCATAATATTACCGCATTTCCTGACACGTTACGAATTTGTTGGCAACCCGTTGCCCCCTTGACGGAAACAACCGCCCAGCCCGAGGCGTTGATGAACGCTTTAGCCCCGTGAAGAAGAAAAATTTCATGGCGTTCAAGCGTGTCACAGTTTATCGTTGCGCTTGTATGCCCAATAAGAACCGCTTTTTCCGGGTTTCTCAGCGTGATTATACCCGCATCAATGTAAACGCCGTACTTTTCGGGGTTGAACGGCTTGAACAGCCTGAAAGTCGCTATATTCGGGAAACGGTGTTTGATACAGAACTCCATACCTTGTGGGCTTGTGAACAGCCGTATAAGGCTCTGTAAATCTTCCGTGCCTTTGAACATATCACACATACGGTATTTCTCTGCCATATTTGGCAGGGAACGGCTATCGCACTCCTGCCGGGCTTGCTCTTTGGCAACCCTCCATTGGGCGTAAACTTGTCTAATAATGTCTTCCATACTTATATCATTTTTATGCCTTTCAAGGCGAAATCGTTAACTGTATCTTTTGTCTCTTTGACTGAGCTTTCAATGCGTTCAATGCGTCCTGCCATGTTTTCGGTGTGTTTCTCAATGTTCAATACTGACTGTAAAATCATGTTCACGACAGAAAGAATGATTTTCGTGTTCTCAGCGATTGAATACGTGTGCCCCTGAATGGCTGTCGCACGTCCGTTCAATTCATCAACACTTTCTTGCGAAGCTGTGGCGATTCCTTTCTGAGAGGCTTCACGGGTTGCGTCTGCTGTTACCTCAAACATTGATTTGACGTTCTCAGGCAGGTTTTCCCATATCTTGGCGAAATCTGTTCCGACAGCGTTCAAGTCAGAAGCGAAACCACTCATGGATTGGATAACAGCGTCAAGACCGACAAACTGACCGTCCTTGAACCATTTAGCCTTATACTTGTCGAATATCTCTCCAAGAGGTTCTTCAAGAAACTTGGAAACCAACATTCTTTTCATCACGTCAGCCACGATGTCTTTGACCTTATCGCCCCATGCCTCGGCGTAATCTTCGCCAGCCTGAAACGCTTCAAAAAAAGCATCTCCGAGTTCTTTGGCAATATCGGAACTTGAACCGCCGATGATGTCCTCAACCATGTCATTGATGATGGCGACAGCCTGTGCGCCGAGTTCTTCAATTTTTCTGTTCCATTCATCAATCTTACCGTGGTCTGTTTTTTTCTTGTCTTCTTCATTCCTGATTTGTTCTTGAATAAGAAGTTGCTGCTGGGCGAGGTTTTTAAGCTGTTCTTGGGCGTTGCTGTATTTCTCACCCCCGAGAGCCTTGTCAGCCGTGTAAGCGATATTTGCATACGCCGTGGCGAGTTTTTCTGCGGTCTTTTGAAGCAGTGCTGCGTTGTTTGAAACGTTGCTGAACAGAAGTCGCCAAGCCCCTGCTACGTCATTGACAGCGATTTTATTTCTCAGGAGTTCTTTGTAAGTCTCAGATAAAGCCCGTTTCACACGTTCAACCGCTTTTCCGCTATTTTCTTGTAACCGCACAATATCTGCGTTGTCAAGTTCCCATTGGAGTTGGTCTATTCTATCCTGCAGGGCTTCAATTTCTTCTTGCTTCTTGTCATCATTGTTGAACAGGTTCACAATCTGCATGGCTATTGACATGGCAGCCGATATGATAGTCAGGATGACAGAAGCCTTTTCAACCGTTTGAATGGCTGTTGCTGCCGCTGTCGCTGTTCCCTGAATACCGGTGGCAGACATATTCACAAGCTGAACAATACCGTTTATCATTGACAGAGAAGCGGTCATGATGCTGCCAGCCGTTGAAATGATTTCGCCTGCCACGCCGCCGACCGTGTCGCCAATGCTCTCAAACTCCCGTTCACATTCTTGAAGCGTCTTGTACAAGTCCTCCCATTCTTTGATTGAGCGTTTGCCGGGATTTATATCATTTTTAGCCTGTGCTTTCTCAACATTCTTTTTGGCTGTTGCGACTTTGGCACGGGCAACAGCGATTTTATCAGAAGACCCGCCGTTCTTTTCAAGTTCGGCAAGTTCCTTTTCTGCCTCCGCTAATACATTCTTCAACTGTTTAAGGGTTAGTTCCGCTATTTCATCGCACCATGCCTGATACGTTTCTTCACGTTGTGCGAACTGTTCGTCTATGCCTTTATAGGCTTCCTGTTCAGCACGGTTCAGTTCGTCCACGTTTCCTTGTGTGACACCCTTACGGAGCTTCTTGTTGCCGTCTTTATCTGTTTCATAGAGGCTTTCACGTTTTTTCTCGTATTCCTCTGTTATTTTTAGACGTTGCTGTTCATAAGTCAGAATGTCTTTCATCATATCGTCAAGGGCTTGTTTGTTACCTTTGACTTGAATCTGCCTTGCAACTTCGGCATAAGACTTTAACATCGCTTGCTGCTCGGAAGAAAGGTCAGCGGTTGTCAGGTTCAAGGAAGCCCGGTATTCAAGCTGTTGTTCCTTTGTCGCTTTCGGGTTTTGATTGAGCCATTCAAGCACTTTTTTGTCTTTCAGGTCTTCAATCATTTTCTGCGCCCGTTTATCGTTCTCGGCGATAAGGCGGTCATAGTTCAACTGCACCTGCGCAACGGTCTTTTCATAACCATCTTCAAGTTCGTTGATTTGAGCCTGACGGATGTCTATCTCGGCTTGTGAAACTGCTTCTGAAACCTTTGCTGAATACTCCTTGATTTTAGCCGTGCGTTGGGCTGTTTCATCGGCGATTTTTTGCTGTTCTTTAGCGAGTCTCTTTTCCTCGTTCTTTTCCTGCGTTGTCTTCTGGCTTGTACCCGCTTGTTCAAACAGTTTTTGAAAGTCAGATGAAACAGAGGTCATTTTCTCGGAATACTTGTTTATACGAGCATCTATTTCGTTCAGAACAGGGTCATTGGCGATTGTCTGTTTGAACGCTTCACGGGCTTTTCTCGCACCTGCCTCGGTGTAAACCCATGCTCCGTTGCGGTCAACGTATTCATAGCCTCCTTGTGTCGTGTGTGAATATCCCGGCACTTTGCTTCCCGCCTGAATCTTATCCATTTGGTCTTCAAGAGCCATTTGGCGTTCAACCCTCTTTGCGTAGGCTTCGTCAAGACGGGATTGCCATGCGGCGGCTTCCGCACGTTTCTGAAATGCTTTCATCATCAAGGAAGTGTTCTTGACAAAGATGTTTTCAGCATCATTGACGCTGTTGACGGCAATTCCCAATTCTTTGAACTTCGTCTGACTTTCTTTTATCCACTCACGCTTTTCATGGGCTGACTTGCATTTCTTGTATTCGTCTTGAAGACGTTTATACGTTGAAATGGCTTTGCCCGCTGATTCGCTAACCTGTTTGTTGAACGCTTCGGCTTCCTCACGTTCCTTTTTCAGAGCGTCAGCGGCTTCGTCCGTTGATTTTCTGAAAGCAAGGAAAGCTGTCACGGCGGCTGCAAGAACAGACAGAACCAAACCAAGCGGATTTGCTTTTACAGCCATGTTGAAAAGCAACATAGCGTCTTTGGCTGAACGTATAGAGGTTGTTAGAGACAGAAAAGCACTAACAGTTCCCCAAATGTTCATCAATTTATGTGCGGCTGCGACAGCGATAACGGCGGCTTTATATGCCCCGTATGTAGCGATGATTGTCAAAAGGATGTTACCGACTGTTTCCCAGTTCTCAATCAGGGTTGAGACAAGACCAAGAGAGGTGTTTATTACCCCCTCCTGTGACTGACCTATGGCATCGAACATTGTGTCGATTGCGTCCTCAATGTTTGAAATCTGCCCTGTGATTGTTTTTGACTTAGCTTCCATAAGACCGCCGAACTTACTGCCCTCGTTGGTCAGGTTCTCAATGGCTTTCTGAACTTCGGGGAATCCGACTTTTCCGTCTTCTACAAGTTGTTTGACCTGATTTTCAGCTACGCCGAACTGTTTTGCGAGTTCTTCCATAAGAGGAATACCACGCCCCAAGAATTGGTTCAGGTCTTGTGTGTACAAACGTCCCTGAACCATTGTCGTTCCGTACAGATAGGCAAGGTCGTTGATAGGGATTGAAAGCCCGGCGGCGATGTCCCCGAGGCGTATCAAAGTGCTGTTCACGTCATTTGCAGCGACACCGTAGGCAAGAAGCTGTTTTGCGGCTTGACCGATGTCTTTCAGACCGAACGGAGTTGTGGCGGCTGTCTTGACAAGCTGAGTCATCAAAACATCTGCCTGACCCGCAGAGCCGAGCATGGTTTTGAAAGCGATTTCAAGCTGTTGGAATTCTCCACGGACAGTCGCAACGTGCGTGATGAAATCTTTTATCTGAGACACGGCAAACACTCCGGCGACAGTCCTGCCGATTCTTTTGAATGAATCGTCAATCCTTGCGCCTTCGTCAACCGCTGTCTGCCCTATGCCTTGGAGCAAACGCCGTGATTCGGCTACGCCTACCCTTAACTGGGAGTTGTCAAGCCCGACACCGTAATTCAGTCTTCCTTTATCGTTGTTCATTGTTTCTGCCTTTAATCACAGGTTTCAAAAAATTTCCTTACTTCTTCTTTGTTTCTTGGGTCATCTGCCTTGATAACTTTTTGTCCTTCATCCTTTTTCCCGTCATTTTTCTTTTTATCGTATGTCGGGAGAATAGCCCCGTACATTATCATGTTCGTATAGCTGATATTGTACAAAACATAGTCAAAGGTCAGATTGTAGCCTTTTGCAAAACCGCCTACGACAGCCCAAATGCTGTCATTTAGTTCTCCACTTTCCTCGGATGAAGAAGATTGAGTTCTACAAGGAAAGTGGTAAGCCCGAAAAAATCGGCTATCTGCATTCTTGATAAGATTTGGCTTACAATCAAGTTCAGTTCCCTCGGGGAGACATCTTCAAGAAGCTCTTTTGCGAGTTCCGCTTTCTTGTCAATGGTAATTTCAACTTCAACCGTGTATGGTCGGCGAATAAGCCCGCACAGATACCGTTTTTCTTTGATTTGCGGAACTTTTTTCTTTTCTGTGATGTTCTTTGCACCAAGAATGAGAATAGCCGCTATATCGCCGAGAATACGGCAGTCTTTCGCTACGGATAATGTTTCTTCAACGACCTTCTCCGTGTCAAGCGCAATATGTGGAAGTTGTGAAATCGCTTCTGAAACAAGTATGAGGGTTGCCGTGCTTGCGGAGGCAACCTGATATGACTTTTCTCCTACCTTGACTTCAAAAGGTTGTTCAAGGATGGTTTCAGCAACCGTTTGTTCTATTGTCTTATTCATATCTGACGAATTTCTAAGTTATGATTAGAGACGGGGGTCGGAATCGAACCGACATGCAACCGGGAAAGGCGTTCAGGCTTCACGGTGGATAAACCAGTGTATCAACCCCGCTGAAAATTCTTACTCACTCCCTTTTGTGTAAGGCTTCACGGTTTTGCCCGTCTTGGGTTTCAGGCAACGTGCAACGTAATGAAGCATTTTACCTTCTTCCGTTGAATAACTTTCATCACAGCGAACCACGGCACGGTCAATCTGTGCGCCCTCGCATTCTTCATCTTCAGGAGTGATGCGGAAAGCGTGTTCTCCCGCAATCAATCCGTCATTGTCTTCAAACGGGCGTTGCATGCCTTTTTTGACAAACAAGTCAAATTCAAGCGTATAGGTGTTCTTGCCATAACGGACATCAACAAGTTCGCCGCCCTCTTCCGTGGCGGTCTTCTCTGTTCCCGCTGTGGGGGTAATCTTTGTTGTGTTTTCTTTAGGAGTGTCAATGGCTTTCCATTGTGCTGCCGCATCGGGAGCCCCGTTTACGGACGGTGTGGTTTCTAATCCACACTTACCCCATGATAAAACTGCCATAACTTATTCGTTTTTAATGTTCTACAATTTATTTGATATTTAGAGACGCATCATCGCTGCCGAAGAACTCGTAATGAAGTTTCACAACGATGAAATGCTGATTGATGTCAGGTTCAGCCTCCGTGTAAATGGTTTGTTGAAGCCTGAATTTATAACAGGACTTATCGGCGGTCAGGCTGTTGACCCAATCATTGGCGAGACGCTCAATTTCTTCTGTCCGTTGACCATCTTCAACGAGAACCCCGTTTCCGTACAAGTCAGTATCGGGTACATAGATATTCACGGTAACGACACCTGTCTGAACTTCGTCAGGCAAGCCCGTTGTGAAGATTACCACCGCATCTTCTCTGTTACTGTCACGTGGGCGGTAACCGCTTCTGTAAACCTCGCCTGAAATCATTCCCGAAAGAACGCTGTCTTGCAGTAGTCGGTACACATCCCCTTGAATCTGTTTTGAAGTCTTAGCCATATAAATTCTGTTTAATGAAATCCGAGTTGCTTCAACATTTGCGGTACAAGACGCTCGGCAAGAAGTTCTGAACTGTCAAGAACGTCAAGCCCTTTTGCGGACACATAAGAAGCGTAGTTCATACCAGCCACGACAATAAGGCAAATCCCCTGCGGGAATTTTCTTGCGAGGCTTTTCACATACGCTGCCCCATTTGAAGAACCGTCCTTGCCTTGTTTCACGGTTTGGAAGCTGGATGAATGGATTATTCGCCCGTCAACCGTGATAACGTAGCCGATTGAACTTCTTAGGTTGCCCGTGCGGTCTTTGTAAGAATTGGTTGAACGTGCCCTGTTCAAGACTGTCTCCCCGATATACATCAGGTTTCGGATAAGAACTTGTTTCAGCCTTTCAAGCTGCTGTTCCGTGTATCTGTCAATCTCCGACATCGGTGTTAGTTGTGTGATAGGCATATTCTTCTCAGTTATTTTTTGCGAAATCGGCGCATGTGGCGTTTACTTTTCTTATTGGTATGTTTGACCGGGTTGAAAAAGAAAAGCCGACATACAGCCGCACATCGCTTTAGACCAAAATTCTTACTTCGCACACGGCTTCAAGCGGTTCTGCCTGAATGATTGAAAACGTGCCAATCTCTTTCCCTGACAAGTCTTTCAAGCGTAGCTGTTCCGATGGAACGGGCTGTTCTTCAATCAGGATTTCATAGGAAGCCACCGTGAAGTGTTCCCCCTTGATAATTCCGAGTTGGTTGAACTTCTTCGCCTTGAATTGACATGGAACAGGTTCGCCCCATGCCACGGAAGACGGTTTGACGGGATAACCCGTTTCAGGGTCAATCCCGCCCGCTGTCTTTGTCTTGAATTCGATTGTTCCGTTTTGAATAATCATAGCCGAGAACCTTTATATCCGTAAATAGGTTTGTTTGCGCTGCCGCTGTCATCGTCAAAGTCTTTGTACAAGGCTTTGGCGTGATTGCGGAGTTGCGTTCTTTGTTCGTCCGTGAATGAATAGGACTGACCGCCCTGAGACACGTCAGGGGCGAAAGACAGCCACAGAAAGATGTCAGCGGCGGCAAGGTTGTATG
Source organism: Bacteroides sp. 2201st1_D9_2201SCRN_220225 (assembly GCF_040928965.1). Classification (NCBI taxonomy): domain Bacteria; kingdom Pseudomonadati; phylum Bacteroidota; class Bacteroidia; order Bacteroidales; family Bacteroidaceae; genus Bacteroides; species Bacteroides sp. 2201st1_D9_2201SCRN_220225. Next base: position 22,059 of record NZ_JBCODG010000017.1, read on the forward strand.
CCTTTCCTTTCAGGATTTCCGCTGTCGTTTCCGTGTCAAGGTTCAGCCCCCGTTTCTCCGCTGTTTCAACGAGCGTGCGGAGAGGAATGGGGTACGAGTTCAGCCCTTTCAATGCTTCGATAACTTTTGCCATAGGTCAACCGTCTTTAATCCCAATCTTGTGCGTCCGTTCTCACGTAGATGTTACGGTAAGCCGTATCAAATACGGGAATAGCGTCAGCCTGACCGATTGTAACCTCGCTCTTAGGCTCAATCGTACCGTACTTCTTCACGACTGTATGGGCACGTACGGCTCTCAGAATTGTTTCTTCATTTTCTTGAAGAATGTCATACTGCGTGGAACCGAGTATTTCACTTTCTGACAAAATCATACGGCTGTTCTCAAACGGGTTGCCAGAAGTCTGTGAACCGTCTGAAAATTCACGGGTGATGGTTTGGTCGATAACACGCAGTTGAATACCGTTCAACCATGCTTGTTTTGCGAGCATGGTATTTACAGCAGCCAAATCAGGTGTTTGAGAGATACCGAGAGCGTTGGCGGCGAAAGAAGCGCACTGTTTAATGATTTGCTCCGCAGAACAGATTTTGTACAGTTCATCCAAGTTGATGAAAGCGAACTTTAAGTTCAGGTTATGCTCCTTACCCAACTTCACGAATTTAGCAAGGTCGCCGATAATGTCAGCAGTTGACTTGCTGTTCCAATTAACGGATGATTTGGTTTTCATCTCATCATCCACGTCATAGTCAAGGTCAAATTCATTGGCATAGGTTGCGTTCGTGGTGGTTGTGAATTTAAGCACGCCAGCGTTTGAAGCGAGTTTCCATGCAATGTATTCTTCCTCAGACTGAACGCCGTTGAAACAGAAGTCAACATCATTGCCCCAATATTCAACAAGTTTGGTCGCATCTTCATCCTGAGCGAAAGCCAAAGCCGTTTGATAATCTTTGATTTCAGAACGTGAAAGTTCACGGCTGATAGAGATAAACGGAATATCTCCACGTGCGCTCTCGAATATCGGGCGGCGTTTACGCATGATAGTTCCGTTATCGGTATGCAGGTCGGCGGCGACATTCTTCTTTTCAAGCTGGTTCGTTAAGGTTTTCCAGTTGAATCCGTTGACTTTCTTAACGGGGAAGTGCTTTCCGAAAAGGAAGCCCGAAGCGTCAGCCGAGTTCAGACGGGCTTGAACCATTTGTTCGGTCAAACCCTGAATCATTGTATTTACAATAGTTCCCATAAATTACTTACGATTAATAGTTTATGATACCTTTGAGGTGTTTCATCACGCATTCAGGAAGCGGGTTGCCCTTTGTCACGCCAATAAGCCAAGCGTCCGTGTCAAGATTTGAGTTTTGCACGATGGGCTTGCCTGTTCCGACAAGTGAAAGCGGGGTGTATTTCAGTTTTGAGGTTTTCTCTTCCGATTCCGATGCAGCTTCAATGATAAAGCCGCCTTTCTCAATCTTCACGCCGAGAGTGGTTCCGACCTTGATTGTGTCGTGGGTTTTCTCTGTGGTTGTGATTGCCGTGATAGCGTAAGCCTTGCCGCCCTCATCAGCCATGACGAAATCGCCTACTTTGAAATTGTGACCTTTATTTACTTTGATGTCAGTTTCGGTATTTGTCGCTTCTGCCGACAGAACGGCAATCTTCACAACGTGGCAAATGCCGTTGTCGGGTGCGCTCAGAACTGCGCCCTCATTCAGAAAATCGCCGCCAAGTTCAGAAACCTTGACCGAAACACCGCCGCGAATATCCGCTGTTTTGTGCATGAAGACACGAGGTGTGCGTGTGTCTTTCCTGCGTGTTACTGTCATTCCCATTTTTTTGAATGATTTTGAGTGTTAAACATTAGAACGGCTGACCGTCAGCGGGCTTGTTGTCACGGTGTGATATAGCCTCTATTTGCTCTTTTGTCAGTTCGTTCCCTTGACTTGATGAACCGCCGTTCTGTGCGGCAGGTCTTCCGAAAACAGCCCCTTTTGCCCGTGTGTCATTGACAATGCCGTCCACTTCGGTAGTGATTTCGCCGACAAGCGTGTTGAACTGTTCATCGGTCAGACCGTCAACAGGTGTGCGCTCGTAAGCCTTGCGTAGATTTTCAGGCAGTTTTTCAATGATTGTGGAAAGTTGTTGCTTGCGGGTTGCAGTTGTACGGTCACCATCCATTTTGTTCAAACGCTCGGTTATCGTCTTGTTGCTTTCGATAAGAGCCTGTGCCCAAGCCGGAACTTGCTCGACCCCTGCGGATTGTGTCTGAACGGTTTGCGTTCCTCCTTGCTGACCGCCCTGAGAGCCGCCACCGTTATCAATCTTTTGCCCGTCTTTCAGACCGTATTTGGTTTCATAGGTTTGTACGGCTGTCTGTTGGGCTTCTGTCGCACGGCTGTCGCCGTAGCTTTCAATGATTTCGATGAACTCTTTTGTCACCCCTGCAATAGCAGTTGTTACTTGTTCATCTGTGGTTACAGTCTTGGCGAGTTTATCGGCAATCCTGTTCAATACATTTGCGTTGACCCCCGGGAATTTGGCTTTCAACGCCTCTAAAATCTTTTGTTTCATAATGAATGCTTTGTTTAACTGAAAAGTTTACGCAACAAAGGTATGCTTTATTTCTTAAAGTGATTACAATATACTCATAAAAATAATGCTTTTTTCTTGTTTGTCTCAGTTTTTATGCTATAAAATATGCTTTTAAGCTATTTTGAGGCTGTTTTTGAGATAATGGAGTTAAATACTACGGAAGTGGAGTTAAGTGGGGTTAAAAATAATCTGTCCAGTTAATTTTTATCCGAAAAAGTTGATTATTCCCAAAATACTTAACTTATATTTGCAACGTGATTAAGATGTAATCACTTTTAAACCTCAAAAAAACAGAAATATGAAGACAGTGAGTTTAGCATACAGCACAAGAGAAATCAACCGTAATTTCAGAATTAAGGTTTCAGGCGTTGACGGCGAGGGAAACAAGGTTCACAAGCTGGTTGGCGTTTCAGGGGCTATCGCTCTTATCGGTGTTGAAATGTTCAATAAACTTTTGAAGCGGGCTTTCAGCAGCGTTGAAGACAAATGCGTATGCAAACTCAGAAGAGGTATCAAATTTTCATTCTATATCAAATAATCGGGAGGACAGAATTATGATAGCAAGATTTCACTACAACATTCCGAGACATCACGGGAAATACGGAACAGCCGTTTCAGTTTTCAATAACAGAGAGGAAATGCGCAACTGCGAACAGCCGGTTGCATATTATAAAACTTATAAGCATCAGACCCCTGACGAAGAACGGGTTTGCGATGGCGACCGCCAAATTGAGGACTTAAAAGCAAAAGTTTTGAAGAATTTCCCAAACGTTGAATTTATAAATCTTTGAACCATGAAAGAAATCATTGAAGCAGCTTATATGTCAGGCTTTGAACCAAGTTCGGAAGACTTGACAGAAACCGCCTTGTATGAGGAAGCAAAGGCGTATTTAGAAAAATCAATTCAGTATTAACCCAAATAAAATTTTCAAGTATGGAAACAATGACAGTGACAAACGAAAAGACCCTGCAACAGGGTTTGAATGATGTTGTAATCAACAAGGTTCAGAGAATGATAGACGGTAAATCCGTTGGGGTTCAAGCTACAATGGAGCGTCTTATCAGCGAGGGAAAGATAGCGCAGGATTATATCGCCCCGATAGGCGTTAACCTGAGACAGAAAGACCACAGCCCCGTGATAACATTCAACGGGGGAGAACGTCTGATGATGAATATGCCTGACGGTCAGTTCTCACTCCATGATAACGCCATAGGTCAGCTTGCCGACAGAATGGGAGTTCCGCAACGTTATCTCAGACAGCTTGCGCAAGGGGCTACATGGGCGAAAAGCCTTGCCGCAGAAATCCTGAACGAGCATAGCGGTTGGACGGAAAGAAGCCGTGTTCTTGTCAGAACCGTAGGGGAACAGGTTCGGGGCGTTCTCTCTGACAGTTATCGCCGTTTGAACAGTGTTGAAATCCTGACCGCCTTTGTTCAGGAAGCGGCAAAGCAAGGAGCGGTTATTTCGGACGCTTATATGAACGACACAAAGGTTTGGGCTGAAACAATCCTGCCACAGCCACTTGTTATCCCGACAGCGAAGAACGGCGATGTTATTATATTCGCTGGCGCACGCTTCTCAACTTCTGATTACGGGGACGGGGCGGTTGACATGCGGGCGTTTCTTTTGAACGGGGCTTGTCTCAATGGCATGGTTCGTGAAAGCGTGATGAAACAGGTTCACTTGGGTTCTAAACTTCCGGACAACCTGAAACTATCCAACAAAACGTATGAACTTGACACGAAGACCACAGTTTCAGCGGTCAAAGACTTGACAAAGGGACTGTTCAGCAAAGAGAACCTGATGAAGAAAGCCTACGAGATACAGGGGGCTTCCGAAATTGATGTTGACTTCGAGCATGAGTTGAAGAACCTGACGAAGAACGGAAGTCTTCTGAAACAGGAGGGGAAAGAGGTTGAAAAGATATTGATGCGCAATGACCCAGATGACGGCGTTCAGGGCGGTTCAACCCTTTGGAAACTCACTCAGGCAATCACGGCTCACGCCCGTGAACTGACACCCGAAAGAAGCCGTGAACTACATGAAATTTCAGGGGCACTTCTCAACCGAGTGAAATTACAAGCATAAATTAACAATCTCCCGTGAACCCGTCAAAAGCGGCTTTGCGGGCTTAAAAATAGAATGCAATGAAAAAGACAGATTTGACATTTATCGGTATTGACTGTTGGGACAGACCCGTTTACAGAGACACCAACGGCAAATTATGGAAAGACATTACGCTTGGGAGCGATACGCCTGAATTATATTCAGCTTGCAATAATGACTTTGAGGGAGAACCTGATATGCCTATTGAAATGACTTATCCCGATTTTGAATAGTTGACATGATGTTTAACCACGCCCGACAGAGAGCCGTAAAAGCCCTGTGTCGGGTTTAATAACTGAGAAACAACGATGACAGACGAAAAGAAATTTGAGTTCAATGAAGATATTGAAAATGATTGTTTAATGACATGGAAGAACGCCCGGACTTTGGGACGTTATAAGGCTCTCTGTAATGAACGTGATTCGGTTGACGTGAAGAAATACGATTGCTTCTTCGCTTTCGGTAATGAATCATTCGCAAGGGGTATGAAAGGAATACGCCCTTTGAATGACGGGGAGAAGATTTACAGTTTCGGCGCAGGGGGCTATGGTACAAAAGACGGTATAGAACGCCTGTTCAAGTTTTACGAAGACATGGAAGCCCGAATAAAGAATGAATGTGACCCGCAGGAGGTTTATTGCTATGAATACAATAACCATGAATGTTGCATTGCCTTTGACGGGGATATAGAAGCTATCAGGCTTGTTGCCGGGATATGGGGTGTAGAGACAGCGAAAACAATCAAACGGAGGTCGGCTTTTTATAGGGTTGAAGAACTTTTCAATTGAAAAATCAATGTTTTCTACGAGATAATATATGTTTTCTCGTAGAAAACTCTGTTTAATTAGTGTTTTCTGCGCAAGAAACCCCTAAAGGAGAGGAAAGAAAAGAATATAGAAAAAAATACTACTAACGTAGTATAAAAAAAGACCCTGACGGGTCAGGCGCACACGCCGTTTTTTGGAGGGGTTCGCCTGACACAAGGTTTGGGGCGTTAAACAGAAAAAGACTATGGCGAAAGAGCAAAAGACGATTTACCGGGTTCAGTTCAAAGAACCGCCATTGAACGATGACGAAAGAACAGAGTTTTTCTTCACGTCACTTGCGGCGATTTATGATGTCTTCACGGCAGAACAAATCGGCTGTAAGGTCAATCGCTTGTACAACATCGGTCTGCCTGACGGTATGCCGTATGACGGGAAACGTTGCCTGATAACTCAGGAGGCGATTCACAGTAAGGCGCAAAAAAGCCCGTTCACAGGCTGATGATGAAAACAAGCCCAAATAAGCCGATTTAAGACGTGATTTTAGATTGGCTTATAACTTACAAGATTGGCTGTGAAAATTCAATAGCGGGTCTAAAAACGGGCAAATCGGGGTTATTTGTGATTATAGTGTAATCATGCTGCTCGGCTTGCCCGTTTGAGGCTTCAAAAAATATTCGTTTTTTTTGCGAACTCTCAGAAAAAGAACTTATCTTTGCCGCAGAAAAAGAACTGAATATGGAAATAATCTTCAATGAAGAATATCTTCGGGAAATGTATAATACCGGGCGAACGGATAAGAAACACCGTTTTCAGCCTCAAATTATACGGAAATATATTCGTGTGATAGATTTGATGCGGGACACTTCAAATGTCTTGGGGTTGATGCGATACAACGCATTGAATTACGAGAAATTGAAAGATGATAAAGCGGGGCTTTCTTCTGTGAGAGTGAATGACCAATATCGCATTGAATTCGAGGAACATACCAAAGACGGGGAAACCGTTGCCACGATATGCAATATAACAGATTTGTCAAACCATTATAAATGATTGATTATGATAACAATACCGGGAGTTGACCCAAAAATGATTGCTAACAATCTTGAACCTGCGTTTCCCACGCATCCGGGGGAAATCTTGAAAGAAGAAATCGAATACAGGGGGATTTCTCAACGCAAGTTGGCAGAACGGATGGGCATAGGCTATTCTGTTCTGAATGAGATATTGAACGCCCGCCGACCTGTCACTGAAAAAACAGCGATGATGTTCGAGGCTGCGCTGGGGGTTGAAGCTGAACCGTTGATGCGTCTTCAAATGAGATACAATGTGCGTATCGCCCAAAAAGACAAATCTTTCATGCAGCGTTTGGATAATATCCGCAAAATTGCCGCCGTTCTTTAGTGGCGTTGCGATTGCGCCCGAATGCCGGGCGATAATTTAAAACGTGAAGATTTACACCAATTTGGAAAGTAAAGCGTTTGTACGTCAAATTCGGAGAAAATAACTTAACAAATCAGAGTATGGAAACAGTTTTTGATTATAACATAACAGACAAAGAGCGTGAAAACATCGGAATATCTGACAAGGAGCGTTATTTGGCTATTGTGGGGGAAGATACTGCAAATTTAGACCTTGCCACCCTTTTTCATACCCGAGGGGATAATAACAGGATGGCAAGGTACGCTGATAAACTTCCGCTTGATATGAAGCTGGATTTTTATCGGACGGTTACGCACCCTTGATTTTTCTTAGTGTTTCTGTAAATTCACTTGAAGACATTCTGAGATTTTTAACAAGTTCTTTTGCTGTTTTCAAGTTATATTTACTTTTCGCTTGAACAAACTTCACGATTTCCTCGTGGATTTCTTCATACGGGGTTTTCAGAATGATGTCTTTGAAATGGGCGTGCGCTTCTGCTTGTGTGACGTTTATATGCTTCAATAGGTTTTGAAAATTAGAAACGAAACGCCCATAACCATAACCCCGTTCAATGATTTCTTTAGCGTTGACCGCCTTTCCTCCGAGGCTTTTCACAAAGTCACGGTATGAATGACGTGCGCAGAACTGATTGATAGTTTCCATTGAACGGCTTCTTAAATCAGTTTTGTTTCTCAGGTTTTTCCAACCTACAGCTTGTGCATGGCGTATTTCATGCCATAGGCTTTCAAGGGCGTATTCTTGTTTGAATGTCATATCAACACCCGTGGATATGGCTTTTAAAGCCCCCTTGACTTCTTCAAGCGGGTTGAATATCTCGCCACTAACAAGCCTGAATTCCCGGTTAGCAATCTTGATTGTGTTCCCCGCCATGTTATAAGCCCCTGTGGAGTTCAGATAAGACCGGGAGTTTGCCATAAAGAAACTTACGCCTTTAGCCCGTGTTATCACGACATCTGTCAACCCACCGAGGAATAAATCGGGGTTGTTCTGGGCAAAGGTCTTAATCGTGTTCTGAACCTCTTTGCCTGTGATATAGTTCGGGTCTTTGAGTTTCAGAAAGGCTTCTTTCAGGTTCTCAATAAGCCCCGCATCCTGACCGCCTTTCAGTGTCCCCATGTTCTGAATAAACCTTTCAGGAATAAACTTCACGTTATCACGGATGAAGTACGGAACAGATGACATACGTTTCGCCCGGTCTTCATTATCAGCAAGCCATTGTTTGAAATTGTCGGGTACATCTTTGACCTCGTTCTTGCTTCCTTGAACGGGTTCTTCTCCCGCCATAATACGGCGGTTGTCCTCTGCCATTTCTTCCTCGGTCTTCAATACTGTTTCGGCATGACAGCGGCAATGTGGATGCCACCCTGTGAACTTGAACGTTTTCGGGTAAAGCCCTTTCAGTTCATCGCAAATGTCCCTGAACGCAACGTCGTTCAAAGTGTGGTTATTACTCAGCTTGATTTCAATTCCGACAACGAAATCAAGGTCTTGCCAGCGGGTATAGTCTGCCGTGCGATAAGCGATGTTCGTTTCTGTGGCGGCGAGGCGGCGGGCGTTCTTGAATGAAGAACGGTAAACGCCCTGACCGGGATGAAAAGCCGCCGCCCGCTTGGATAGCTGCAAAACCCCGTGTTCATCCCTGACACGTCTGAACAGTTTGTCGGGGAATTTAAGGTATTGCCGCAGTTCTTTTGTCATGTCCTCGGCAGATATGCCGTTTCTCAAACTGACATCAAGTCCGAGTTCTATTTCTTCCTTGAACTGGTTCGTATAGTTCCATACGCGGTCTGATAGGTTCAGCCCGTTTGTCTTTCTCTGAATGAACGCTTCACGGGCTTCATCGTTCGTGGAGAAATAACGGCGGTATTGAGCCTGAGAGAGTTTTCCCACGTTATCCCCGAAGACCTGACGGGCGAGTTCGTTGTTCTTGTTGTTTGATAGCGTCCAAGCGGAGTTTATGCCGTTGACTATCGCCGCCGACAACCCGCTTTTTAGCCCCGACAACAGCTTTTCTATTCTTTTGCGTGTAATTGGATAGTCGCTGAAAGAAAAAAGCCTGTCGGGGTTAAAATCGCTTATGGTCGCACCGATACGTGCGGCTTCCTTGACAGCAGCCTCGTAAATCTGTTCTATGCGTTTGTCAAGGGCTGACAGGTCTTTCAGGTGTTGACGTTCCCATTTATTCAACCTTGCCATTGTTTACCTCCCGTTTGATGAAGTGTTCGCACTGAGGGGCTGAAAGAAAGCGACAGAACTTGCCTCCCGTGTAGAACGGGCAACGGCACATGAACGGTTTCCCGTTTGCTCCTATCTCATGCCAATCATAGCTGTGCCCGCAGTCACGGCATTGAAATTTCGGTTGTTCTTCGGTCTTTGGCGGTTGTCTTCTTCTTGATATAGCCATAATCTCCCCCTTTCTTGTTATTCAGTCATTTCAAGGTTATCGTACATTTCCTCTTCCTTGATTTCTTTTAGCGTCTTGTCAACGTCATCAGATTGCCCGTAACGCTCAATGGATTCACGCTGAGACATAAGAGGCTTGCCACCGTTGGCTGTCATCAGGTTGTTGATGTCATCCTTTTCATCCGATATTGTGAACGGGGTAATGATGATTTCAGCTTTCAGAGCGTCAATGTCGGCGGCGTAGCTTTCCCCGAAGACAATCTTTGCGTAAGCCTTGATAACGTTTATTTCACGGTCGAAGAACTCAATCAGCGGTCCTTTTTCATCGTTGACTTTCAGTTGTGCGTCAATGAACAGTTGTTTCCGGCTCTCTCCTGACAAGGCGACTTGCGACATCTTCTCATAAGACCAATCAGGGAGTTGAAGCATTGTGAAATAGAGGTTTCTCAACTCTGAGACGTGGAATTTCAGGTTCTCAACGGCTTGTTGCCAAGTGACATACTGCGCCGTTGAGCCTTTCGGGTATTGCATGACGGCACGGGCTTCCTTATCAGGACTTTTTTCATCGCCGTAACTTATCGCTTCATCAGCGAAGACACAGAACAGTGGCTTTGAGTTCTCACGGATGTAATTACCGTTACGGCTCAAAGACCATTCAATTTCGTAAACGGTATCTGACGTGAATTCCCAAATCGGGAAAGGACGGCAGGCGTAAATTGCGGGGATTTTCAAAAGCGTTATATCTTCATTCTCAATCTCCTGCCATGAACCGCTTTCAGAAGACCATTTGATGTGCTTGTTTGCCGTGTATGCGTCAAAGAACTTCACGTTCTTTCTCCCTTTCTTCCTTTGATAGCCGACTGACATTGCTATCATGTCGCCGTATTCATCAAAAAGGGGGTATAGGGCATCGCCGAGCATGGGGGAGAACGTGCGACAACGGATTTTCAGGGGGCTTTTTCTTCCGTAAAGCGTGTTGTTCTGTTCAAGGGCGTACCATAACGTCATAATTTCGCAGCCGGCAAAGAACCTGTTCACACGGTCTATGTCAACGCTGTCGATGCGGTTCTTGTCGAGGACGCTTGTGATGAATGTCGCCACTTCTTTCTGTTTGTCGTTCTCAGGCTTGAACACACGCTTGACAGGTATAGCCGTAACCAGTTCTGTCATTCTCTTTGATGCGAGTTTCTGAAAGCCGAGCGCAATGCGGGTCACGGGCTGAATCCCGTCTTCGTTCACGATGTCGGGGTATTTCTGTCTATCCATGACGGGATGAAACTTCGGGTTATACTCCATTTCAAGCCCTTTTCTGCCGTCCCAAACAGGGACGTTCACGGTCTTTTCACTCAGGGCGGCTATCTTCTGTTCTGCCGTCATGTCCGAATTTAAAATTTCTTCGATTGTCATTTTTGATATTTTTTGAATTGAACATTCTGTTTGTTATCTCCGTATCATTTTCGCAATTCTGTTCACGTTGATAGGTTTCGCATACCGAACGGGATAGAACGTGTTAGCCAAAGCGTCAAACTTATCAGGGCTTCGCCCGAGGCGTTCTTTGATGTCTTCTTTCGGCTCAATATAAAGTTTGCCGTTTGACTTTACCGAGAACTTTATTTCCGTGGCTTCTTCGTCAAACTTGTCATCCGGAGGCAGCATGGCTCCCGTGTTGTTTCTTGGATTCAGCCAATCACGGACAGCCCAAAACAGATAAGCACGCATATTGAAGAACTTGTTTTGCCCCGTGATGTCACTCAGTTCACGCCCGTTAGGGGTCTTTGCGCTCTCTGAATACTTGCAACTCAGGATATAATGGGGCTCGTCTTCAAGTTCAACGCAGCGGCTATAAACGCCCGCACCCTCTCCGATTGTGTCAATGCTGACGTAAAGACCGATGTTCTGTCGGCGGGCAACCATGATTTTACCAGCCACTTTCATGTGGTCTGCCACGCCGCCTGAATTGTGTGTGTCAAAGGAAGCCACCCAGTTGTCACGGCGAAGAACATAGCACGTTGCGTCACGCCCCATGCCCGCCACGTCAACACCGAGAATATTGAGGTCAGCCCGAAGCGGTTCACGCCCTTTGGCTTGTTTCCAACGTTCATGCGCTTCTTCAAGCCATTGACGGGGGATAAGCGTGTCTTCATCGACTTTCGGGAACAGACCGAGGACTTTCTTTCTGAACAGGTCTTCCGGACGATACCATTGCCCCTCGAACTCAAAGTCATCCATTTCTGATATGATTTCATCAGGGGATATTTTCTCACACCAATTTTCAAGTTTATCCAACACCCAATCGTAATCAACCTGACCGGGGATAATAATCTTCTTGCTCGCGATATTCGGGGCTGTCAGGCTGTTCAGACGGTATTTGTGCCAACGGTCGCCTTTCTGAGACTTGGCGGCATAACCTACCGTCTTGTTTGGGTTGAAGACAAGAAGGATACGGCTGTCGCCCTGCAGGTTTCCCTCTATGGCGGAAAACGTGTCATCCCCGATACCTGTTGCCTCGGTTACGACAAACATCGTGTGAACCGCATGAAAGCCTGACCACGCTTCATGGTTGTGTTCATCAGCCTTGAAGCCCGTCAGAAACCATTCATCGTTGTTTGTTCTTATGTCATAGGCGTTCAGTTTTCCGATAAGTTCAACGCCACGGGCTTTGGCTCTGTTGAAAAGGCGGCTTATCTCAGGCATCATAATGTTTTTTACTTGACGGTCTGTTGGAGCAATCAAAGCGACCTTGGTGTTTTCAATAAGTTCAATTTCTCCCAAACTGTTCTTTCTCCAACGAGGTGTGAGATACAAGAAACAGATAGCGGCACAAGCCGCCACGAAGTCTTTTCCACGGGCTGTACCCGATGCAACCGATGTTCGCCTGTTGTATTGAACGCTTGACAGTATTTCTTGCTGTTCTTTGTCAAGGGTCACTCCGAGGGCTTCACGGACAAACCTGTTCCAGTCTGCCCGCCATAGGTTCATCAGTTCAAGACCTTTCTTGCGGAGAATATCTTTATTCTGTTTCTTCATTGAGTTATTTTTTGCTGATTCGCCCTGTGCTGGGCTTTCGTTTTCAAATGGTAACTTTATACGAGTGAATGATTTTGGAGCCACATTCGGGCGCAATCGGTGTTATTCTGCTTCGTCCTGCGTTTCGGGTTCATCCAACAAGCCGCTTTCAATCAGCAGAGAGGCGAAAGATACATTTCCGTTGATGTCTTTCTTTTCGGGAGCGTAAAGACCAAGCAGCTTACGCCGTTCTTCAAGTTGTTTCCTGATTTCGGCGATATATGACGGGTCTCCGAGCATGATAACCTCTGTTTCCGTCCTTTCTGTCTGATATGTCCTGATTGAAGTCTGCCCCGTCTCGTTGTCACGGGCGGGAGAGCCTTTCTGCTTGCGTTGTGTCTTGTTGTAATCAGTCTTTGACTTTTCCCACTGTTCCCATAGTTCCCGGCAGGTTTCGTCAATGCGTTCAAGTTCAAGCGTCAGAGCAGCGTCCATATCTTCAATTCTGTTTTCCCGCCATTCGTCAAGAAGCGTCTGCACGTCTTTGTGAACCGTGGCGAGAGAATAAGAAGACAGTTCAAGCCGCTTCACGACTTCTGATTGAATTTTTCTGAGGCTGTAACCCCGCTTGTACATTCCCGCCACGATTTCGAGACGGGCTTGTTTCAGTTGGTTTCTTTTCTTTTCCTGTGCCTTGCTCATAGTTCTTTTGTCATTGAAAGAAAGTTCAGATAAAAGTCAAGGTTGCAGCTTGACAGTTCGATGTATGTTCGCCCGAACTCAGGAAACGTATGAACGGCAAAGTGGCTCTCGGAAAGCAACCATAAAGCCGTGTAACCTTGTGGGCTGAAATGATGTTCCGTGCAACTCAGAACATTGAAACCCGCTTTACGGAGAAGTTCGTCAAACATTCCCCGCAGTGCTTTCGGGTCGGTCTCTTTGACCCATTGGGTGTGATTCCAGATTTTTGCTTGCATGGTCTTATTCATTTTCAGTTGTTTCACTCTCAGAAGAAGTTTCAGTGGCTTTAAACTGAACCATGTCTTCTTCTGTGTACTCAATTTTCGGGTATTCTTTCTTTATGTCTTTCGGGTTGCCTTTGAAGAACACGAGAATGTGCTGGTGCGTCTTTGCGACCTTTCTTGTCTCCATATACCGGGCGGCTCTCAGGGCTGTTGAAGCGGTTTGTTCAACAAGGATGATTTCATTATACAGAAGAACGCCCGCTTCTTTGAATATCCGCTTGATGTCGCCGCAGAAGTCATAATAAAAGCCCGTCTTCCGGTCACGGACATCGCCCACACAGATAACGGCGAAACGGTTATTTTTCAGACAGCCGACAGCCGCCGTGAAAGCGTTCTTCAATATCTGAATGAAGTCTTCATAGCTGTCCTGATTGCTTGCGTCATTCGGGAGGTCTGAATACTTTTCAAGGTCAAAATATGGGGGACAACTGAACAGCAGGTCTTGGCTCTCGGGGTTGATGTGCTTTGCCACATTCTGACCGTCATCGCAAATATAGCGGGCTGTCATTTCAGCCACACGCTCGTTGTTCAGGCTCGCTTGCTGTTCTCTCAGTTCAATGCCCGTGAATTGGTTGCCGAGATAAGCAGAAACAAAGCCGAAAACGCTATCGCCCGCGAAACAGTCAAACGTCTGACAGTTCTTGAACCCAAACCAACGGCAGACGATTTCAGCCATAACGGGGTCAAGGATAGAAACGCCCTGAGCAACGATTTTCGACTGTTCCCGTTCAAGCTCTTCTTTCGGAACGTACTTTTCGATGTACTCTTTGAATGAAATGCCAAGTTCTTTCCTGTGTTCACGGGTTCTTTGATACAAGTCTTTGTACTTGATTTCAAGGCTTGTCACAAGCGTATCATTACGGCTTTCTCCCATATCCCCGATGATGTCGTACCACTTCTTCTTGCGGTCTTGCCAATAGCCTTTACGGGTGTCAAGGATAGAGAACGGGGGAACGACAAAGCGGTCAAACAATGATGATTCGGGTGCGCTGTTCGGCAGGGAAGAAGAACTGTTCCCGCTTTCGCTATCTGATTTGTCTTCCCACAGGTCTAATCCCCAATCAACAAGTTCTTCCGTATCCCATTCATTGGCGAGAGCGTCCATGTCCCACTCTCCATAACCCACGTTGTCTTTGATGATGAACTCCCGCTGTTCTGCGTCTGTCAGTTCAGAAGCCTTGATAACATGGGCTGTTGGTCTGTCAAGCCACTTTTCCCAATGACTGCGTAAAAGGTCTCGTTCTGCTTCTGTCTTCTGTGCGTATCCTGAACATTCCCCAAGCCGGGTGTTTATTTCAGCGGGAGACATTTCAGCGATAGCAGACAAAGCCCGAAGACGCATATTCCCACCAAGAACCGTGAACGTGTTGTCAACGACTATCGGGCGAAGTTCAAGCATCTTCGGGAGAATTAGAATAGACCTAATCAACTTTTCAAACTTGTCATTCTTGATTGTACGGGGATTCGCCCCGTTAACCTGAATCTGTGAAAGATGAATCGTTTCTGTTTTCATACTCTTTTTTGCTTAGTGATTACATTGTACGCACAAAAATATGAAAAAGTGAGTATAAAGTAATCACTTTTAGACAAAAAAGGGGCTTTTTAAGGGGCAAAATCATTCAAAATGGCTGATTTCATCAAATCAAGGGTCTTTTTCTTGTACAAGTCATCAGGCGTTGTTCTGAACACACGCCAGCCCATAAGTGTAGCCGTATTATACTTCTCAATGTCTCCGAGAAAACCTTTTGGGGAAGTGTGCCGCCCGCCCGTCCATACACCGCCCTCAACTTCAAGGGCGATTTTGTGTTCAGGCACGGCGTAATCAAACCGCCACTTCCTGACGGGGTGAAATTTGAACTCTTTTACACAATCTACTTTTAAATCGGTCTTACAAATAACCGTGAAAACGTCACGCAGGGGCGGTTTTGCCGCTGTATGTCGGCTTTTATTTGTTTTTGCGATACTTTTATCAGCTTTCATGTTTTAACGTGATTTTTGGGGCTTGTTTAAAGGCAAGGAAAACAGAAAGGGGATTGCTCCCCTTTGTCTGTGTTTATTCTCATTTCATCAGAATGGCAGGTCATTCGTATTTTCCACAGCTTGTGCCCCGTCAAAGGTTGAACCGACATTCATCTGTGGGGCGGCTTTCTTCACAAGCGGTTTCATGCCGCCGATAATCGGGAGGGCTTGCCTCTGTTCTTCTGATAAGGCTTCGTATATCTCCTTGTCAAGTGACTGTTTGATACAGTGGGTTTCTTTGAACTGCGGGTTCTCCATTTCTATGGCTGTCAGGTTAAGATAAACGCCTTTTTCCCCGACATAAAGCCCGCTGTCATCAACCGGGATGACAAGACAGCGTTTTGTTTCCGTGCGCCCTTTGAAGTTTGTTATGAACGCCCCTTTCAGTTTCAGGAGGTCTTCTTTGATTGAAAAATTACCCATAATTTCTTGTTTTTTATTCGATTAAATATCCGTTTCTGTAATAAGTTCACTTCATTTGCGTTCAGGCTCTCAGGCTTAATGATAGCCTTTTTTCTTCGGGTTGCTCCGGGTTCTGAGCCAATAGGGTTTCCGTTGCCAGTGCTTCCGGGGATGCAGCCGTTCTTTGTACGGTGGGAACGGTTCTCGTTTAATAGATTCTCGGATGCATTCTACTTTGTATTTAAGAAGTTCAGATGCTTGTTCTGTCAGTTCCTTTAAAGCCTCCTTTGTTATTTGTTTAACGCCAATCGTTTCAATCCTGATAATTAGCTGTTCAATCTGCTTTTCGGTCATTCCGAACACGATTTGAAGATTGTTCAAAGCTGTTTTCAGTTCATTTAATCGTTCTTGTAAACGGTAAAGTGGATTTTTACAGTCCATAAGTCAGCCCTCCTTTTCGTAAGCCCATCCGAGAAGACGGTCAAAGGGAAGCCCTATGCGATGATGTGTGTCTTTTTTTGAAAGACAGAAATCCCCGTCATCGTCAACCTCTCCGTCCGTGCATCCTCTGTAAATTTGCCCGTTATTGAAGACGAATAATGCCGTGCGGTTGCTGTCAATGCCGCCGATGTCTTCCGGGTCTCTCAATGTATAACGCTGACCGTTTGAAAGCGTTATTTTACACCGTGTCACGTTTTTCATACTTGTTTCTCCTTTCTTGTTTCTTGTGTGTCAGATGTTGTTCTGTCCTCGTATGAAAGCGTGATACCCGTCAGAACCCCGTTATCGTCACGTTTGAACAGAGCACGTTCAAGGTATATGCCTCCCTGCTCGAACTGTCTGTTAGAGGCTTCAAGAAAGCCCCTGACTTCTTCAATGTTGATTTTCCTGCCCATTGTTACACATTGTTTGAACCTTGACATTTTTTGTTGCTTTTCCAACCCTCTTTTGATAACTGTATTGAACATCGCCCGTTCTGTTTGTGAAGTAAACGTAACGGTCATTGTCACGGAACGATAAACCGTGATACCGTCAACCGTGAACAGTTTTTCAACGGGGTATGATTGGTTAGAACTCGCCTTGACTTCTTCAACTTGTTTTGATTCGCACGCTGTCAGGGCTAAGAGTGCGATTGAAATGATAATAATCTTTTTCATTTTGTTGGTATTTTAGTGTTAAACACATCTTTGAGCCACTGTTTATATGAACTTATCGGCTTACCGTAGAAAGCCATATTAGCTTTGTAATTCTCATACATCTGTTTGCGAAAATCCGCAGGGATTTGTTTTTTCTGTTTTCTCATTTTCATTTTCAATTCTTTTTATGTTTCACATCTATCCAAGCCGTAACGATTGCGCAAAAAAAGTTTATCACGCTTATTCCTTCCAATATTTTTGCAAGCCACAATATTTCTGCATCATAAGCCAGTAAACACGCAATCAACGAGAGCCAAAATGTTATTTCCTCAAATTGATAATTCTTCATTTTTCGTTATTTTTTAAGTGAATAAATTCAGTTGTACAGGTCTGTTCTTGACCGTTCTTTCATATATCGGGCAGCGGTTTCTATAAAAGCATGAACCACTCTTAGCGGCTGAGAACCTTTCATCCCAAAGCCGCTTGTATTCATCTGTTCCCATTTCGGCTTCTGTGTTCAGAAACTGAACCAGCTTTATACAGAAGAAGCCCCGTTCTTCTTGCTTTTCATCGTGAAGAGGTATCAAGCCGTTTCCTTTCGGTCTCATGGTCTTTATCTGTGTTGAAGTGAATGAACTCAGAACACGAAACAGCTAATTCAGCCGTTCCTCCTGTGTGTCTTTTATCGCTTTTCATGTATTCAGACCGTTTTGAACAGCCTCTTTCTTTCATGCAATAGCCGCACGCTCGTTGATTTAATCTTGCCATAATTTCGGATTCTGTTTTTCGTGGATAATTCTTTGAACTCTCTCTATTTCGTCATCAATGACCCGTTCAAGTCTCTTGCTTTCTGTCAGGGCTGAACTTGTCTTTGTTTTGAAGTATTCTTGCTGCTTTTCTCTCATTCGGACAACAGCGTCAAAAAATTCTTTCGGCTTCATGTCAATACCGGAATTTAGTGAAGTGAATAATTGCAAGTTCTTTATGAACTCTACCATCATCATCTAACTTTTGCTTACATATATCCCTGTCAAACCATTCAATAAAATCAATAGGATTTAAACCATCATTGCGAGCAATATCATCAATGTTTATTCCTTTGTCGTTATCCAATGTAACATCACAGCAATAATGGCATTTGTTGTCATCATCATACCACTCAGTTCTATAAAGTACCACTTTCTGAATATCAACACCGTGTTTCACAGTCAGTCTTGTTATTTCAATTTGTGGGCTTCTGTATGGTTTTCCCGACCATTGTCTGACAGAGAGAACTGCCTTGCCTTGTTGAACCTCTGTGATGCGTTTCAGCCATAGTGGATAGTTTGCCCGTATGGTGTGTATTTTCAAGCCTGAGAAACATTCGCTCGTACACATGGCATGGTTACGTTCTTGCATTTTGAACAGGTCTGTCCGCTTAGGAAAGCTGCTCTGAATTTTGTCGGTTCTCCCGCTCGCTTGTGCCATGTCGGGAAAACCTGTGAGAGTGTGATTACATACGTTTTCATATCTATTTTCTGTTAAATGGTTAAAACGGGCATTCTTCATCGGAGGGCTGAAAGTCATCCCAATTGAATTGAGAGGCTTCAAAGGCTTCCTGTTCACGCCGTTTGATTTCTTCCTGTAAATGGTTGCTGTTATCCCAAACGGGTTCTGTGCCGTTGACAAAGGGGCTGTAACGCCCGTTGTTCAGGTTATATTTGAACAGAGCCATTCCGCACTCTCCGAGGTGTCTGAACTTCACTTTCTTCACGTAGATTTCAACCGTGTTTTCAAGTCGGTTTCTGTGAACGACAATACCGAAATCAGCCTTGTTGTAGAAGTTAGCCGAGCCGCTGATGTCATAAAGTGTCGGTATCTCAGGCTCGCCGTCTTTGTTCTTCTGCATCTTTGTTGGGTGCGCCATAAGGATAACCAACACATCGTGCTGCTGTGCGAAGTTTGTCAGTTTGTCAAGCAGCCTTGATATGTATTTAGTCTCGTTCTTGCCCTCGCTTTCATCTTCAAGCCTGTTATATGGGTCAATAACGAGAACTTTAATCCCCTTGCGTCTGACAAGGAATTTCGCCCTTTCGAGAATAGCGTCAACCCTGAAATCGCTTTTCGGGGATATGAAGAAGAAATTTGTTTCAAGGTGTTGTTTCACTTGTTTGTACTCCCCGTAGGTCAAGTGTTCTTTGTCAAACTGTTTGCCCGTGAACTTCTCAATCAGTTTTGAGGCGTGATATTCCAGCGGGGCGTTCTCCGGGCTGAAATAAGCGAAACGCCAGCCGTAGCGGATATTCAATCGTTCTGCAATTTCGTCAATAAATTCAGACTTACCCGAACTCGGAACGCCCGTGATGATACACAGACGCTTTGTTTCAAAAGAGCACAATCGGTCGAAGTTGTCATGCCCGATTGTCACCCCTTTCTGCAAGCCATGCTCAAACAGAGCGTCAAGGGATTGTTCAAAGTCTGACAGCGTGAAAACGCCCTCAATCTTTATCTCGGGAGCGTCAGCGATACATTTCAGAAGACTTTCACGCCCGTACTTCTGCAGGTGTTCGTTAGCGTCCTTGCATCCGTCCCCGTATTCAATTATCCGGCAACGTTCAGCCCCGAAACGCCTTATCAGTTCTTCTTTCAGAACAACGCCTTTCGTGTCCGTGTCGGATGCGATGTATATTGTCTCTTTGTCATCAAAGTATTCTTCGAGATAATCATCAAGGTAGTCAAGGTTTGAGTTAGCCCCGTTCGGAACGCTCACAACATCTGTCCGTCCGCATTCAAAGAATGACAGAGCGTCCATTTCGCCCTCTGTGATGATACATTCTTTCGTACCTTTGATGTTGTCAATCCCGTATGGGAGAAGTTCTGCGCCTGAACAGAGTTTGAAACATTTGTCTCCCGTTCTGAATTTCGTGTTGACAAGTTCCCCGTTATGGTAGTAGTTGAACTGAACCGTATTCGCTTTGCCTTTCTTCTGTGGCATCCATTCAAGCCCCTCGGTTACTTTCATCGCCGTCAGGGTCTTTTCGCTGATACCCCGTCCCTTGAACCATTCAAGGGCTTTCCCTGAGATTGAAGAACAGTCCTGACGTGGGGCGGGTTTCTTGTAAACGGGTTTCTCGCGGCGTATGGGGGCGGCGTTGCGCCACGGGCGGTCTTCTTTTTCCCAAGGCTCTTTTTCCGCTGCACAGCCCGAGAAGCCGCAGTAATGACAATTGAACTCGCCTGTTTCAAGGTTGATAGAAAGACTTTTGTCACGTTTGTCGTGACGCTGGTCATGGCACTGTGGGCAGAAAACCTTTCTGTTCCCTGAACGCCCGTATGGGGCTTTTATCCCGTATTTTTCCCAATTTATGCTCATAATAAAATCCAAGTGTTTGATGATGAATCCCAAGCGTGTCTGTCAGACGGACGTGGCGGGGCTGTAGGAGGTATTATTGCCTTGCCTGAACCGTATGTCCTTCGCCCTGAGTTGTCATAGAACTCGCCGACACCAAGTTGAACCTTTGTGACTTTTGAACCGTTCTGAACGCCGCTGCCTTTATCGTTGTCGTAGTTGCCCTCTTGAACCTTTATCCAGTTTGAACCGTTCTCAAAAATCCAATCGAATGTCGCCGTCCACGCCCTTTTGTTGGATTGCCGCCCGGTCAGGAAGTCGGAAGCCTGAACACGCTTGAAGATGTCTTCTGCGGTCTGTATCCAAGTCTCACGGCTTTTGCCCCATTCGTCACAACGGCATTTTATTTTTGTTCGCCTGTTGTCATTGAGTTTTTGAACTTTCGGCAGAGAAACACAGATTGAGTTCCACAAGGCGCATATATCCTGATAAGGATATTTTTCTTTGCTCTCCTTTTCTTTACTTTCCTCTCCTTTAGGGGTTTCTTGCGCAGAAAACCGTTCTTCATCCTGTGTTTTCTCGGAAGAAACTTTCTGTTCAGGCTGTTTCTTGTCTTCAAAACAGGGTTTTGACGGGAGGTTGGTGTTACGGGTTCTGTAAACATCTGAAAGGTTTCTGACAAAATTCGCAATCCATAAAACATGATGTTCGTTCCATAGCTCAATGTCAATTTTGTTTAGATTTATCAAGACGTTGATAATGTCTTTCGCCTTTTCCTCTGTGACACGTGTTTTGGCAAGAAGATACTCCCAATTTGAAGCGTTTGAACAATCATAAAAATGCCCCTCACTTTCCCCGAGAATTTCAAGGAGTTTGAACCAAAACGCATATCCGTCATTCCCGAACTTGTTTTCAAGGATGAAAATCGTGCGCCCGCCCTTGACGAAGTGCGGGAAATAATCAACGGTTTGTTTTTTCGGTCTTGCCATAGCCTGATGGATTTATAGGGTTGTAAGAATTGATTTGCGGAGTTTCTCGTTCCTTGCGTTCCATTCAAAGGAGCGTATCATCCATTGACGGTAATCAAGGGGAATGTCCGCTATTCTGTTCCCCTTATATTTGCCGAAAGGCATGATTTCAATCGGGGCTTCTGCCCGAGCGTCTATCGCCCGTGTGTCTTCACGGGTGTAATGACCGATGTCCGAAATGGGTATGCCTGACAGAAGCCGCCCGCCCGTTCCGAACATTCGCCACATTTTACCCTGCTCAAACGTGATGTCTTCAACACGCCCGAAACGTTCAACATTGCCGCCGAGGTCAACAATCAAAGCGTCCGTTTTCTCAGGGTCAATACGTGTCGCACGTCCGATAATCTGATAATACAAGGCGATAGAAGCCGTAGAAACGCCTAAAATGATGCAGTCGATACCTGTATAGTCAAAGCCGGTCGAAAGCACTCTCACGTTGAAAATAACCCGTATTTCGCCCGCCCTGAAACGTGTGATGACCTGAGAACGTTTCGTCCTATCCATTTCCCCGTAAATCACGGCTGAGTTTGGGTATTTCTTTGAAAGCGTTATA
Source organism: Bacteroides sp. 2201st1_D9_2201SCRN_220225 (assembly GCF_040928965.1). Classification (NCBI taxonomy): domain Bacteria; kingdom Pseudomonadati; phylum Bacteroidota; class Bacteroidia; order Bacteroidales; family Bacteroidaceae; genus Bacteroides; species Bacteroides sp. 2201st1_D9_2201SCRN_220225. Next base: position 43,857 of record NZ_JBCODG010000017.1, read on the forward strand.
GCGTCCTCAACAGAGGGAACGAAGACAAGAATATGGCTGCGGTCTGAATGTCTGTCAAGGGCTTGAACAATCTGTTCAGACCCTCCGTTTGCGTCATACGCCCGCTGAACGCTTTCTTCCGTGTATTCAGATTTTGAACTGTTGAAGACAAGAAGACTGCTGTCGAATCCCGTTGTCTCATATTGAAGCGGAGACCAAAAGCCGAGACGAACCATTTCAGCCACCTGCCCGACATGAATGATTTCTTTGAAGAAGTTGCCTTTTTTTGAACGGGAGGTCAGCATGACAAGTTTTGAGAAGTTCTGCCCGTCCTTATCCCGGTTCGTTTGCAGCTTCACGGGGGTAGCCGTGATTCCGAGAACGTGGGTTATACCGCTTTCTTTCAGGAAACGCCCGAGCATACTGTCAGCCTCACGTGGATAAAGGTGCGCTTCATCAATCAACATTTTTGTAAACCCGAGAGACTTGAATTTAGCCCCGAGGCTCTTTATTGAGCCTATCGTGGCGTAAGTTATATGGGCGATGTCCTTTCGCCCGAAACTCGCGCTGTAAATGCCCGCATTCAAGGCGAAATCCCCGCATAGCGAGCAATACTTCAAATAGTTTTGTTCGAGCAACTCTTTCGAGGGTTGAAGAACAATCATTTTATCGTTGCTGTTCTTTGCGACAAAAGCCGTCAGTATTGATTTTCCCCAAGCGGTCGGGAGAACAATCAAACTCGGCTTCGGTTTCTTTTCCGTGAAGAACTGAATAGCCTTGTTTATCGGCTCTGTTTGGTTTTCTCTGAGTGTTATCATATTTGAGAGAATAAAACTCCGTATTTAGGGCTAACCACGCATAACAGCAAGCGTTTGAAAACCTTTCGGATGTTCAACCCATGTACGGAGTTTATATCGTTGTTTAACTGTCTTTTCATTTCGGCTATTGCAAAGATAAGTGATTACATTGTACTCACTTCAAATCACGAAGATTTTTTTTAAGGCTCTCAGAAAGTTCAGGCTTTGAAAGCGGCTGTTTCGCTTTCAGTTTCTTCACAAGGATATTTGCGAGGCGAACCTTGTTATAAGTCCGGGTGTCCTTTTCTTCAACCTGAACCCCGTCTTTCCATGCTTCGATATAGCTGATTATATTTTCCATTTGCTTATTTGAAATGATATACATAACCGTCTGACCTTTCTTTGTTGATTGAACCTTATTTTAACAGGAAGCGGCGTGCCCCCTGAACCTCCCTTGAGAACTCGGAAACCATTTCAGGGTGTGCGGCTTTGAAAGCCTTGTCGTCAAACTTCATTGACGGCTTGGGGGCTTTCCATGTGGCGAGCGTCTGACCTCCGTAGCTGATAGCCTCTGCGTCTCCGAAGCCGAGTTTAATGCGTTCTTCCAACTCTGTCTTGATTTCATCAAGTTTATCCATCTCTTTCTTGACTTCTTTCAACTTTTGATAGTCTGAGAAAATAGCGTCATTCACTTCAACGATTTTCCCGTCCGTGTGACGGTTGAATTTCAGCAGAATGTCTTGAACCGATGTCGCTTCGGGTTCTTTCTTCCCTTGAATGTTGTCACGCCAAAACTTTTCAACTTCTTCAACTATCCATGCGTAGAAGTCAGGAACAAAAGACAGGTCTTTATAGCCAAACTCACGTCCTGAACAGAGCCAAGCCAAACTGCCCTCTTTCAATTCTGCAACCCCGAGTTGATATTGAACCTGACAGAACCAATGCTTCGGCAGATCGTCAGAGGAAATTTTCATTTGGGTGGTCTTGCATTCCAAAACACCTTTGTTTGAAGCGTTCTTCTTTTCTCCTGCGAGCCAATATGTACGGTCAGGGCTGACCTGAAGATAGGGGCGTTCATTGTTTCTTATCAGCCAGTCTCCGGCTGATGACTTGATTATTTCACGTCCCGTATCGTCATGCCAAAATTGCGCAACAGCGTCTTCAAGATAATGACCCGCTTTCATAGCAAAGGTCTCTGTTTTAGGTTCATCAAGACCAACCTTGCGTCTCCAAAGCTGATAAGGGGTTTCCCACGGGTTCAACCCGAGAATGGTTGCAACCTCACTGCTCCCGATACCTGACTTTCTGTGTTCAAGCCATTCGTTACGGTCTTTCGGTCTGATAATCGTGTAGCTCATTTTCTTTCCTCCCGTTCTTTTGCGTTTAATACTGATTTCATTAAAGAATCAAGCATACTTAGAGAAGCAGCTCTCTTTAACAACTCACGTCCTTGGGGTTGTCTTATAAACCCGACTAAAGCGTGAACGACTTCTTCTTCATTTCCCATGATAGACCCGGTTTGACGTGAGATTTCCCCGTTTTCGTCAGGCTCAGAGGCGATGATAATTAAGGCGTGTCTCTTATCATACTTTTCTATGAACTTCTGCATTTCTTCTGAAAATGCGTCAACCTGTGACATAAATTCGCTGTTATTTTTAGTTTCCATAAACTGTTGATATTTGAATGTTAAACATTTGTTGTTACTCACTTGCGGATAAGACAGAAGTCTGCCCAGATGTTGATGAACTGTTTCCCGCAGTAAACGGCGAGCGTGTCGCTCTTTAAGCAAAGGCGAGAACCGATAGCCGCAAACGCATCCGAGGGGGCGTTATACGAATCCGCAAAAGCGAGACCCGCATGACCTGTTTGATATTCGCCTGTTGACATTAAGCGGCGGTCTGTTTTTTCGTCTTCATCCATGTCATTGATTTCTTTCTGAGTATAGAGCCAAAACCAAGGATAATAACGCCATTCGTCCTCTGTGAATTGAGGCTCCCAGCCCTCGTTCAAGGCGGCGCAGATGATACGGAGTTTGAGGTATGCAAGTATGTCCGTATCGTTTTTATTGTTTTCGTGGATGTTGTTTGTATAACCGTTATATGACCTTACAAATGGGTGTTCTTCCCCAAGTTCACGGCAAGCGTCTTCAAAGGTCTTTACACGCTCCATGATGTCTTTGGGTTTGAATGTATCTTCCCCGAAAACCTTGTGCATTTCGTTCTGAACCTGTTCTTTTGAAATTGCCGGGTAATTGGTTAATACCTGATAAAGTTCCCGCAAATCGTCTCTTTTGACTTCAATTACTTCTTTCATAATGTTTTACTTTTTAGATGTTGATGTTTTCTTTGACTTTTCTTCTTTGATTTCACCCGTTTCAGGGTCAACGTTGGCGGGTATTTCTCCCGTTGCTTGTGCGATAGCCGCTGCCGCCTTGTCAGCCGCCGAAGCGGTCTTTTTATTGGCTTCTTCTTGTGCTTTGGCTTCAAGTTGTGGTTTGACAAAGGTTTCCTGAACGGTTGTCGTTCCCTCTTTGATTGCGTTCCAAGTGGCTCTCAGTTCAAACAGACGTTCTTTGTCTATGTCTGCGATAGTCTTGATACCGAGATATTGGCAAATCATGGCTTCCGTCACACCCGCTTTTGCGAAGTTTGCCAAACAGTTCTTGCGTGATGTCTCAACGTCAATCGCCTGACCGAGCGCAACCTTTTTAACTTCATTGATGACACGTTTTGTAACGGCTTTCGGTATGACCGCCAAGACTGCATTTCTGAAAGCGATTGAAGAGGCAGCGTTGCCTGTCACAACCTGCATATCGTCACTGTATGTTTTGCCCGTTTTCGTTGTTATCCGGCGGTCAACGGTCTTGCATACGGCGTAGTTTGTTTCAAGGTCATGGCAGACAGCCTGAGCCGTGATTTTACGCCCGTCATTCCCGATTATACGGGTCTGAACTCTCAGGTTTCCCCAAGCCCCTGCGATAATTTCTGCCATACGGATTGAAAGCCCTTCAATGGTGTTGTCATTACCGTTTGCGTCCTTTCTTCTGAGAACATAGAAGCAGTCTTCTGCCGTTTCCCTATCCATTGTGGCATAGGTGGCGATTTTGTTCAAGACTGTATTCAGGTCACGGGGATATTGCTTCGCCGTGGCAATCTGAATGTCAATTTCTGACCGGGTAATTCCCGCAAGCATTTCAGCTTGTTTGATTTCAATAATGTCATTTTCCATAATGATGAAATTTGATTGTTAATAAAATGATTGATTTAAATTTTATGGGTTGCTAAATATGTTGTAGCCTGACTTTGAATTTCTTCTTCTGTCGGTATGCGCCGTTCAAGCATCCATTCTTCCAATTCAGACTTCTTGAAATATAGTTTGCGGTTTTTCTTGAAGTATGGTATTTGTCGGTTGCTTGTCAGGCGGTAAAGGTGTCCTTTGCTCAATCCCGTGAACAGAATCGTTTCTTCAAAGTCAAGAACCGTTTTTGAACTGATAAGCGTCAACCGTGAAAGGTTGTCTATCTTTTCATTGAGTTGTTCCAAAGTGATTTCCATATTCAATCCTCCTGTATGTTTATTTCCGGTAAAAGACCCTTTTTTGAGAGCCATTTCCCGCATAGAATACAACCTGAAAAACTTGTTATCGCAAGGGCTTTAATCAGAAAGAAATCGCCCAATGTCATACATACATCGGGGGCTTCTTCTCCTGCGAGAACCATGAATGAAACCATTCCCCAAAGACCGAGAACGGTCATCAGCCCCCATTGAATAATTTTCTTTTTCATAATGACCTACAGTTTTCGATGTCAAACATTATCGCTTTCAATCCCGTTCTTACGATGTCTTGATATTTAATCAAGAGTTTTTGAAGACGGGCGTTTTCCGTGTTTATGGTCTTGTTAGCCGTTTCAAGGGCTTTGATATACTGTGCGTCAGACTGTCCGTTCCGGGAGACCGTTACCTCCGTGACGTGCGGTTCGGGGAAAAGCCATTCAAAAAGTTCTGTTTCTTTGACTGTAACGGTGCTCACAGTCTTTGTCGTTCTTTTTGTTGTCACAGTCTTTGTCTTTTCTGCCGCCGCTTTGGTCTCGTTTTTTCTCTTTTCAGCTTTGCGCTCCCAATATCTTTCCATGTACTTTTTATTGTACTCGGTCTTGATTTTTTGTGCCTCTTTACTTAGTGCCATTTATACCCCCTTTCTGCGCTTCCAATTTCTTCTCCACACGGCGGCGAATCAAGTAAATAGTTCCTGCGCTGTGTATGTTATATTTCTTCATCAGGTGTTCTGTTACGAGCGTTTTACTCTGTCCCTCAACGGCAATCAGGGCGTTATACTCGTTGTAAATAGCCAAGTCACGGGTTTCCCGTTCTGTTTGGCAAGGTGTCTTAAAAATCATTGTTTCCATATCGTCATTTGTTTGAAATTGCTTTTCTGTATGTCACGTCTTCCATACCATTTGATAGGGATAAAATGCGCATGAGTTCTTCAAGGTCTATTTCCTTGTCGCTTGCCTTGTCATCATCGTTAGGGGTACAGTCAAAGATGTTATGTTTGTTGACGAAAGCGTGGAGAATGTCTTTCATCAGGCGTTTTTTCTCTTTGTTAAACTGAGACTTGAAGAACGCAACCATGTCGGATATTTCGGCATATTCCAAGTCTGTCAGGTCTATGTAGATTGTCTTCTTTGAAGCACTGCAAGTTGACCCATTAAATGCTTCGCTCTTGCTACCAAGAACCGATAGGAAGACTTGAATGATAATCGTGCGTTCTTCTTTGTTCCTATACTTGAATGTCCTGCGTGAAATATTGTTTTCGCAGATGTCTTCAAGCGTCATACCGTATTTTCTCAGATGTTCTTCAAGAAGACGGCGGGCGTTCTCTGCCTCCCCACCGCATCCCCGTTCTGCGAGAGCGAGAAGTTTTTTGAGTTTGTCAGTAATTCTTTCCATATCAAAAATTTACTTATCAGTTTATTCCGATTTTATTTATTATTTCGTATATTTGTCCGCATACAAAATTGTATGACGGTGCAAATATAAACAAAGTAATTATTTTGAAAGAATAAATCGAAATTAAATTTATAATTTAACAATAATTATATTTACTAATGGAACATCTTAGACGATTGAAAAAAGTTATAAATTGGCTTATTTTCAAGGAAATAGCGGAAAATGAAAGGGCTTTGGCTGAAACTATGGGATATACAAAGTCTTCTTTCTCTCAGATTGTTACGGGTAAAGTACCTCTTTCCGAGAAGTTTATGAAGCGAATTTGTTCCCTTGATGAAAATATAAACTTTGTTTGGCTTCAATCAGGCGAGGGAGAAATGTTCCTTTCTAATAATCTGAACAGTGAAGACGGCGGGGTGGCTGTTCCTAAAGATGCTTGGGAAATAATCAAGCAGCAAGCGGAAAGCCTTTCAGTCCGTGACAAGCAAATAGATGAATTAATGGAAATGCTGAAAGAACAGATTCAGGAAAACAAAAAAATCAATGCCCGCCGGGAAGGGAATGCAAGCTCTGCCGTTGCCGTATAGCGGTTGTCGGGAAAAGTGTTTTCAAAATACCTAAATATGGATATGAATAGAAGACTTCAAGATATTATAAAGTATAAGACTGGCGGGAGACAGACCGCCTTTGCAGCCCTTTTGAATTGGTCGCCGCAATATCTGTCTAAACTTCTGAAAGGTGTTGATTTCGGCTTGCAACCCGTGGTCTCAATTATTGAGGCTTTGCCCGAGATAAACGCCCGTTGGTTCTTGACGGGGCAGGGGGAAATGCTGAGTGATGAGAAACAAGCGGACTTGCGCCGTGAAGCCCTTGAACACGTTTTTCAGGTCATGGAACTTGAACGTTTCATTCCCGTTATGACACCCGATGAACTCCGCATGTTTGAACGTCAAGTAAGAGAGGGGGAGAAAGCCGATTTCAGTCCCGACACGCTTCAATCATGGAGGGAACGCCTTAATATCCGGGAGAGAGAAATTAACACCAAATTTGCAACCGCAGCCGCTAAATCAGATGAATTATGCAGACAGAAGACAGCCAAAAGGTAGTACGCCGTTTTTTTGAGGCTCTTTACCGCCTGAAAGATGACGGGAAGATAAGAGGAAAACAGACTTTTACACGTGAGTTTGATATAAATCGTTGGAATTTGAACAAACTTGAAAAGAACTTGGCAAGTGACATTTTTCAACCCGCTTGGTTGACTTATATAGTGAAAGAATACAAGGTTTCCGCACGCTGGCTTCTGACAGGCGAGGGGGATTTCTATGAAACGAGGACGGGGGCAAAGCCGTGAAGCTGCCCCCGTCTCTTATTCCTTGTTGTCATCATCCCCGAAAATATCGGGTATCATCGCAACCGCCTCCTGCTTTTTCTTATCAAGGATTTTCGCGTAAATCTGTGTTGTTGAAAGTTCCTTGTGCCCGAGAAGTTTCTGAACCGTGTAGATTTCTGCGCCGAGGTCAAGCATGAGGACAGCGAATGTGTGCCGCCCTGAATGGAACGTGATGTCTTTTGTTATTCCCGCCCTATTTGCCCACATCCTTAACTCAGCTATCATATAGGCACTGTATTTGAAACCGACAAAAACCCGGTCATCAGGTTCACGGCGAACCCCCATGTATTGAACCGCTTGTTTATTGATGTCAAGGTATTCTTGCCCGCCCGTCTTCTTCTGTTTGAAGATTATCCGGGTAAAGTCTCCTTGCTGCTGAACTTCACGCCAACGGAGTTTCTCAATGTCTGATTTGCGAAGACCTGTCAGGCATGAGAACATGAACGCATTTTTCAAGGCTGGGTATTTGCAATGGGCAGCAGCCATCGCTTTGACTTCTTCCAATGTCAGATAACTTCTTTCCGTTTCAGCTTGTTTGAAACCCTCAATGCCACGAAGTGGGTTATGCGGTATTATCCTGTCTTCAAATGCTTGGTTGATGCAGGCACGAAGTTTGTTGAAGTAACTGACCTTGCTGTTTTGTGAAAGCGGCTTTGTCACTTCTTCCGTTGTGATAATCTTCCGTTTGTCTCTGCAACGGGCGTTCTTGTCAAGGTGTTCACGAAAACCGATTATCCATTCAGGTGTTATGTCCTTGAATGTGGTGTTAGGCTTGCAATACCGTTCAAGGTGTTTGAGGCAGCTATACCAATTACCCCAGTTTCCCCGGCTCTCGGGGTTGCCATGACGTTTCTCACACATAGCCCGGTAATAGTCAAGAAAGTTCGTTTCAAGTTTGTAGGCGGCGTTAAAACCGTATTCTCCGTTTTGAAGTTCAACAACCCGCTTGGCTTTTATCGCCTCGGCGAGTTGAAGCGTCTGACGATTCTTCTCCTTATCCTTTCTGTTCGTTTCAGGGATAAGATAGAGTTTCAAGTATTCATAAGACCTTTTCCCGTTCAGGTAGATGTCGAGGTATAACGTGATATTCCCCGAAGCGGTCTTTCTTTGTCTGAGCCTTATCGGTTCTTTCGATTTTCCCATAATTTTTGTTGCTTTTGTTGCTGTTTTCGATACGAGCAACAAAATAACAACAAAAAAATAATAAAACAGGTATAATCAGAGAAAAATTTCATATCGGTTTATATGGTATGTAAAACATTGATTGATTAACTATTATCTATCATTGATTACACCCGTTTTGTATGCCTTTTGCTTTCCGTTTTACTTACTTTACTTTCCGATGCAAAAGTGCTGAAATATATTCTGTAATACCATATCATTTGTCACTTCTCCCGCAATATCGCTCAAGTGGAAAATACATTCCCGAATATCTTGTGATATGAAATCACCGGAAATATTATTAGTCAGACCCTCTTGCACTCGATGGATAGCTTCTAATGCATTGTTTAATGCCTCATAATGGCGTACATTAGTAACTATAACATCATTTTGCGTAATTGTAGGAAGATGGGCAGATGTTATCAGCATTCGTTGAAGTTCTTCGATATGTTCTCTTTTTTTTGCGGATAGGGTGATTGACTGTACATTATCAGGAAAATTGTCAGGAATACTATTCTGTATATTATCCACTAAATCGGCTTTGTTATAAACAAGGATAAGCTGCTTTCTTTCACAACGGGGAAGGAGTTGACCGGCCAACTGTGTTATTTGAGCTTGGGCATTCGTAGCATCAATCATCCAAAGGACAATTTCTGCTTGATCCAACTTTTGGAAAGTGCGTTCGATACCGAGGCTTTCAATTGTATCGCTAGTTTCACGAATACCTGCTGTGTCGATGAATCTGAAAGTAATGCCACCTATATTGACAGTATCTTCTATTATATCCCGTGTAGTGCCATGAATATCGCTAACAATAGCTTTGTCTTCATTAAGTAAGACATTGAGCAATGTAGACTTTCCTGCATTCGTTTCACCGATAATGGCTACAGGAACGCCGTTTTTGATGGCGTTACCTACGTTGAATGAATTAACCAAACGAGCTATGACTTTCTCTATGTTGTTCGCTAGTTGGCAAAGTTCGGAGCGGTCGGCAAATTCCAGTTCCTCGTGATCGCTGAAATCCAATTCCAATTCGATGAGTGAGGTGAAATGGAGTAATTGGTCACGTAAGGTAGCAAGTTCCTTACTGAAACCGCCCCGCATTTGGCTCATGGCAAGACGGTGGGTCGCTGCAGACGATGAGGCAATCAGATCGGCAACTGCTTCTGCTTGACTCAGGTCCATTTTCCCATTTAGAAATGCACGCTGGGTATATTCGCCTGGGGCAGCCATGCGACAACCATTCTTGATGAGTAGTTGTAATACTTTCTGAAGAATATAGGCAGAACCGTGGCAAGTGATTTCCGTACTGTTCTCACCAGTATAGGAGTGAGGAGCACGAAACAGACTAACGAGTACTTCATCTATAACTTCAGAGCCGTCATAAATCCGTCCAAAAGTAAGTGTGTAAGGCTTGCTGTCCCCTAACTCTCTATTAGTAGCGGCAGGAGTAAAAATACAAGATGTGATTTCGATAGCTTCCGGTCCGGAAACGCGAATACATCCAATAGCCCCGCCCTGGGCGGTAGCTATGGCGCAGATAGTATCTTGGTTCATTATTTACAGCTTGTTTTATGACGCAAAGATAGTGCTTTCTCCTGATTTTATATCCGATAAGATATTTAAATACGTTCGAGTACTTTAAGAATAAGATGGTCAATTGTATTTTTATATCCGGTGTTGGCTTCTTTAATTAATCGGTTGGCAATTACCATGCAGACAGTCATGGCTTTATGCCCCATCAAACGACTGAGGCCGGCCAGTGCGGAACTTTCCATTTCGAAATTGGTAATCTTATAACCGTTGTATTCGAATTGCTCGATTTTTTCGTTCTGATGCGGGTCTGCCAGGGGAACACGCAGTTCACGTCCTTGCGGACCGAAGAAACCGCCGGCGGCGATGGTGACGCCTCGTACCATATCATCTCCCGCTATACGGTCTATCAATTCGGCATTGACATCAATTACGTAAGGGGCGGGAGCACACATGTTTCCCGACCATCCCATGTGGTTGAGGAAAGCGCGTTCAAAGGGCAGGTCGCAAACTGCATTACGTCCGGCATAGAAGTTCAGCAAGCCGTCGAAACCAATGGATTTGGCAGAACATATAAAAGTTCCTACGGGCGTGTAAGGTTGCAAACCGCCACACGTACCGATACGGACCAGTTCCAATTGACGCAGTTGGGGCTTTTCCTCTCTCGTCTGGAAGTCGATGTTAGCGAGTGCGTCCAATTCGTTCATAACAATATCAATGTTATCGCAACCGATACCAGTGGAAACAACGGTGATTCGTTTACCTTTATAAGTACCTGTAATTGTCTTGAATTCGCGGCTCTCCACTTCACATTCTTTATTCTCGAAATGTGAAGCAACCAATGCTACCCGGCCGGGGTCACCTACGAGGATTACTTTATCTGCCAGCCATTCAGGCTTTACGTGTAAATGGAACACGGAACCGTCTTCGTTAATAATAAGTTCTGAAGATGCAAAATACTTTTTCATGTTACGAGGTATTATAAGTTCGTTTATATAGGTAACTTTACCGGTTTATTTGCTTAATGGCTGGTTGGATGTACCGGTTACCGGTTTGGCAATGTTCTCGCGCATCGAAGTGTCGGCCTCGATGTTTTTCATCCGGTAATAATCCATGATGCCCAGATTGCCGCTGCGGAAAGCTTCTGCCATAGCCTTAGGTACTTCAGCTTCGGCTTCGATAACTTTAGCGCGTGCTTCCTGTGCTTTGGCTTTCATTTCCTGCTCGCTGGCAACGGCCATGGCACGGCGCTCTTCGGCTTTTGCTTGAGCGATATTTTTGTCCGCATTTGCTTGGTCTATCTGTAAAGCTGCACCGATGTTCTTGCCTATGTCGATGTCGGCAATATCAATAGACAGGATCTCAAAAGCCGTACCGGCATCCAATCCTTTGCGAAGCACTAATTTGGAAATGGAGTCGGGATTTTCCAAAACCGATTTATGGTTTTCGGAAGAACCGATAGACGATACGATACCTTCACCTACACGGGCAAGGATTGTATCTTCTCCAGCACCACCTACCAACTGACGGATATTGGCACGTACGGTTACACGGGCTTTGGCAATCAACTGGATACCGTCTTTTGCCACGGCTGTGACGGGCGGGGTATCAATCACCTTTGGGTTTACTGACATTTGGACTGCCTCAAACACATCGCGTCCGGCAAGGTCAATGGCGGTGGCCATTTGAAAAGGCAATTCGATGTTGGCTTTCGAAGCGGATACCAAAGCATGCACTACTTTCTCAACGTGTCCGCCCGCCAGATAGTGTGCCTCCAGTTCATCGCGGGTGATGTTGCTCAAGCCGGCTTTATGTGCTTCAATCAGGCCAGGCACAATAATATAGGGCGGCACGTTACGAATACGCATCAGAAACAGTTGAACCAGTGATATGTTGACTCCTGAGACTTTGGCAGACAGCCATAGGAAAAACGGTACATAGTGGAAAAATAGTACCAGGAAAATGATACCGCCTATGATAGTGAAGGCAGTGAGATACATTGTGCTTGGATCCATGATTTTAGTTATTAATGATTACTTATTTAATGATTTGCAATTTACGGTTTGTTTTTCTCCACAAGTATCACTCCGTCTGTAATGCGGTTTACTATAATGGGAGTTTTCTCATTCAGAAAGCCGTCTGTGGATTTTACTTCTACGATATCACCATTTATTTCGGCATACCCGATGAGGGCAAGACGGGTAGTGGTAATGCCGGTATCGCCAATTTTTACTTTCTCTTCGGCACTACGGTCTACTTTTGAAGTGATGTTTTTCTTCAAAGCTATCTTATCCAGGGTTTTGGAATGCATGAACCACACTAATGAACCAACGCAGGTGATGACGGATATGGCAAGTGTGATGAATCCGGCTGTTGCTCCTAAATTGGCAAAAGCGTAGTAGTTGGCATAAATGATGCAACCACCTGCCAAAAATCCGGCAATGCTGATGCCTGGTATGATGAATAGCTCTACGAGGAACAGTATAACTGCTGCAACGACTAAAATTGCGATGATGAATATGTCCATAACTGTTCTATTTAATGGTTTGCTTTTCTAATTTCCGCACTTGGATAGCAGTACGGTCTACTTCGTTTGCCAACTGTAGCACTCGTTTTTCCAAATCGAGTATAGCTGGAGCCATTTTGCTTCTTTCGTTCTGGTTGGCACGCGAATATTGGGTGCGCATATTTTCCAGTTTATTTTGTTGCTGGTTATAGCTTTCTTTCAGTTGGAGATAGTTCCTGAATTGCGCTTTTGCTTGCGGAGAGCGGAAATCGGCAGCATAATGATAGATATTCCTGTCATCAATTACAAACTCAAATTCGTGTCGTTTCTTTATTTCCGTTTTTTCCTGCATCGTTTCCTGCAGGCGTTTCCTTGCATCGGCTACCAGGCTTTCATTCGTCCAGGTATCTCTGATGGAATGGAGTTGGGCAAGCTTTATCAGTTTGTTTTTATCCATGCTTTCATAGTTGTATACTTGTTTGGATGAGGCAGGAATGAATACATATACACATACTTTGCCTTCCGGCTGATAACGATCTGATGCAAACCAGCCGAGGTTGTTGAATTCGTCTATAACGTACATATAATCATTATAAGGCGAATTGAAAGGCATGCCTACATTTTCCGGGGTCAGATAAGTGTCTGTGTTTGTATTGTAGCGTGTTACGAAAATATCGTATCCACCCATTGATGCAGGACCGTCTGCTGCATAATAGATAGTGATGCCATCAGCCAATACGTATGGATAACTGGCATTCATGGACTCGTTGATACTGCCGGGGAGCATATTGCCTTTGCCCCATTCGTTCATCATTTTATTGCGCGATAAGATGTTGAGCGTACTGTCTTTCTGTAACTCGCTATAATAGATTTTATTCCCTAACTCCGTTTCATATACAGTGCCGCCTTTGCTATTGGAATTTTCAAAGTAGGTATCGTACATGAACAATTTCCCGGATTCAGGACTGATTTTGTACGCTTCGAGAAAATCTTTCTTGTCTACGACAAAACTGTCGATGAAGCACACTTCTTCTACGCCTTTCAGCAGACGGAGGTTGGCTTTGCTCTTTTCCAGAAGTTTTTTGGCTTCAGCGGTCGAACGTCTTCTTTTTGTCAGTTCTGCAATATAGTCTTCGTAAGTGCCGACGGCATCTTCAAATCGGTAAACGGCATTATAAGCCTGTGCCAAATAGAGTTGTCCGCTGGTGACCCGGCGTTTTACGGCTGTTTCCAGATACTTTATAGCTTCTTCCGCTTCTCCCGTATTCAGACAACATACGCCATACCACAAATTATAATTCCCGTTATTAGGTTGTGATTTTACAAATTTCTTAAAAACGGGCTTTGCCTGTTCGTATTGTCCTTTTTCATAGAGTATTTTTGCTTGGGCAAGGGTTTGTGCTGAAGCATGTATTCCAAAGAAGCCAAACAAGAAAAGCAGTATATATTTATTCTTCATACTAAAAAATCTTTTTTAATGAGTTCAAAAATACGAATTAATCCGGAATAAAGCTCTTTTCCGTAATTCTATTATGTTAATTCTTCTTTAAATGATTCTTTTCAGTTACTTTTGCAGCCAATTTTCAACTGATTTTTATGGCACTATTTACAGAGGAAGAGAAGACATTACGGCGTATAGAGAAACGCTTTGCCAAAGGAGTGGTGGAGTACGGACTGATAGAAGAGGGCGATAAAATCCTTATCGGACTTTCCGGCGGCAAGGACTCTTTGGCGTTGGTGGAACTGTTGGCGCGCCGTTCCCGGATTCTGAAGCCACGGTTTTCGGTGGTTGCTGCCCATGTGGTAATGAGAAACATCCCTTATCAGAGCGATACGGATTACCTCAGAAGCTATGCGGAGTCGCAGGGAGTGCCTTTCGTGCTGTACGAAACGGAGTTCGATGCGAGTACGGATACCCGCAAGTCTCCTTGTTTCCTGTGTTCGTGGAACCGGCGCAAGGCTTTGTTCACTGTGGCAAAGGAACAGGGGTGTAACAAAATAGCCTTGGGGCATCACATGGATGATATTCTGGAAACGCTGCTGATGAATATTACGTATCAGGGGGCGTTCGGTTCGATGCCACCGCGGCTGGTAATGAAGAAGTTCGACATGACGATTATTCGCCCGATGTGTCTTGTGCACGAATCAGATTTGGCGGAATTGGCGGCGATAAGAAACTATCGGAAGCAGGTGAAGAATTGTCCTTACGAGTCGCAGTCGAGCCGGAGCGTGATGAAAGGTATCCTGCATCGTCTGGAAGAGATGAATCCCGAAGCCCGGTACAGTTTGTGGGGGAGCATGAGCAATGTGCAGGAAGAGTTGCTGCCCCGGAAGAATGAAGGCGGGATAAGCTGCTGACAAGTAATTTCTAATCACTAATCATTATATGAAAGCTTTTTACACCATTTTACTTTTAATTGTATCCAATGTCTTCATGACATTCGCTTGGTATGGGCATTTGAAAATGAAGCAAGAATTTAGCTGGTTTGCTTCTTTGCCTCTTATCGGAGTTATTATATTTAGTTGGGCAATCGCTTTTTTTGAGAATAATGCAATAAAAAGTCCCCTGTTATTAAATAGTTATAAATAATTGATAATAAATAAAATAGCTTATGAAATCATTTTATACAATAGGATTGTTAATTATTTCTAATATATTTATGACCTTTGCCTGGTACGGTCATTTGAAGTTGAAACAAGAATCTTCTTGGTTTGCTTCTTTACCCTTAATAGGAGTGGTAACTTTCAGTTGGTCAATTGCTTTTTTTGAATATCTTTTTCAAATTCCAGCTAATCGTATTGGATTTATAGATAATGGTGGTCCTTTTTCTTTAATGCAGTTAAAGATAATTCAAGAAGTGATAACCCTTATTATCTTTACGGTATTTACTACTGTACTATTTAAAGGAGAATCATTACATTGGAATCATATTGCAGCATTCGTATGTTTGATATTGGCTGTGTATTTTGTATTTATGAAATAGTTGTAAGATAATTCTTTATTCTGTTTTTATATTGCGATACTTATTGAATGTAACTTAACTACCACTTCTGGAAATAAAAAATCCAACTAGCAGAAATGCTAATTGGATTTTCCAGTTCTAGGTTATATCTTCTCACTTAAACCATATTTTCGCGTTTTTCTTTATCTCCACCTTTGTGAATTTTTCCAGTTCCTTCACAAGTGCTTTCACTTCATCTGCTGTTGGTTCTGGTAACTCTACTTTTCTGTTGGTATTCCGTCCTATATTGACTTGCTTCGGATTACATCGCCTTATGTACTTTACCATTTTATCCAAATCAAACTGCATCAACGGTTCTGCCGTAACATAGGTATCTATACCCGAATCCGCAATCTTTTTCATTGCCCGTACCCTTTCCTCTATCTCTGGTGAATTGCACATCACATCTGGATAAGACCTATTAGTTTCTATGGTCGTACAAACCACTGAATGGTGCAATACAGGGTGAGTTATAAAATCCAATATTCTGGAAGGATTCTTACTCTGAAACAGATATTTGTTGGCAGACTTATCGCAATAGTCCAAAACGATTTTTATCCAGTGGCTTGGTATGTCTTTTGCCCACATATCAATACTGCTTCCTACAAAAATAAAGTTCGAGCATTCAAGATAGCTGGTTAATTCAGCCGCATCCAGTCTGGGAGCCTTCAAATGGGTACACATCTTTTTCATATAACAATAGGTGCAACCATGAAAACATTTACCCTTAATAGGATTCCATGTGTGTGTCACGAACTCATACATATTGCCTTTACTCTCTTTAATCATAATATATATCATTTAATAGTTATTACTCTTGTTAGGGAGCCAGCAGGTAATACCCACTGGCTTTTTTCTCAAAGGACTATCTTTCAAATCCATTCCATAATTCAGTCAATTTCAGATTGATAAGATTTTCCTTTGTATCTCCGCCTGTTTTACCCTTAGCTTTTTTGATATAGTCTGCATCCTCTTTGCTGATACTTCTGAGGAAACGTTCCATTTTGTCAGTGAAATCGGGTTTTCTCTTATCGCCAGTAGTGTTATACTTGGATATTATCCAGTCAATTAAATATCTACTTTTTATGTTTTTCTCTGTGAAATGTTCTTTTGCCGCTTCTATTAATCTTTGCCCTCTTTCCAAACCTACGGTATTCTCTAACTGTGGGAGAATAATATTGTCCATAGCGCAATTCATAACCTTTTTATCAATATTTGCAGTAAAGGTCAGCCACTTCGATGCTACGGACAAATTATATCCTTCATTTACTAAATCATTTATAGCATCCAACAAAGGCAGTTCTTTTTGCAGATTGTTCATCTTCGCTCCTTTCACAAAGTCTCCACCTTTCCATGGATTAGTGGCAATATTGATTTCTGATAACATCTTAGCTATTGTGACTTCCACATTCAAAGCATACATTATATAAAACTCACCTGCGTAGTTCTCATTTTTATTTAAAAGCTCACAGTGTGCCTCATAGCGATGATTACCTTCCAGCAGCACCAAATAATTCACAGCTTCTTCCTTTCCTACAACATTGCCTGTGACAAAATCAACGACTTCCATTCCCTGATTGATAGCATCAGTAGCATCTACCACTATAGCAGGTATTAACTGTCCGTATTGTTCCAGTGACTTCATCTTAGCCTTCACAATCTTTTCATTCAAATCACGATTACCACTTAAACGTGCAATCTTCTTTCCTTCATTTACTAACGAAGTTAATGTAACAATTTCAAATCTTTTCATACAATTTTGCCGCTGCCCTGCGGACTTATTTGGGTATCTGGCTCACCGATTTATTTTATACTGCAAAGATTACCCTTTAATCGGAGAGCTAACAGGAACAAAAAAACGCACAAATACTGTTCCCCTACAAGAAACATCTATCAATCAATGTTTTCCATGTCGTAGAATCAGAAAACCAGACAAGAAAAAATCCTGTTTATCTGTTTATGGACTTCTAATAAAAACAGACAAACAGGATTGTTCCTAATGTGGAAAGTTATTCCTTAAAGATAGAATGAGTTCAGCTTCTTTATCTCTGTATCCTTATATCTCTTTAAGATAGCCTTTAGATATTCATCGCTTTCCCTCACGCTCTCATTGCTTATGATGCCAGTAAGGTACAGGGAATGGGAGATAACCATTTTCTCCTTATCCGAAAGGTTTGCCCCTTTCTTCCTTTTATCTTTCAAATGCTCCTGATGGTTAAAGGCGGAAATTATCATCTTAGAAAAATAGTAAGCCAATACGGAAACGGAATCAGAACTTTGACGGGTTAAATCCACGAAGTGCCCGTTGGATAAATCTGTCAAATCGTTATTTTCCAATCCGTCGTCACAGAATTTGGCAATACAGGCTATGGCATTATTGTTATCAATCACGATATTTTTCCTGCCTATCTTCAAAGTTAGGCTTATTGGCTCATTGAAAATAGCCCCAAGCATGCCACTGCCTGCATAATTGCTATAGATTACGTCTACAAAGTCTCTTATGTGCTCAACAGGAAATTTGTTTATTTCAATCCCTTTCATGCAAATCCCCCAACTATAGTCATAGCAAAAGAGCAACAGATACCAGAACTTCCCACTATCCAAATCCAATGCTTGCAGATAGCCTTGCAGTTCTTTATCCTGCATATATTCCTCTACTGTGAATTTATGCCGTAATTTACGTGTATTATACCTTCCTTTAAAAATATCCGGAGCTTGCGAAACTGCCATGTAGGATTCACCTGTATCTTCATTATAGTCAAAGTCTGGTGCATACTCTTGCGCCACTGGATAGATATAATCAAGAAGGCTATATTCTTCCTCGTTATATTGAAATGAGAAATTTTCTATTGGCTTTACCATTGCTTTTTATTTGCAATGATAATAAAAAAACAGCAAATGAATTGCTTCAAATGCTGTCTTTCTATTTTATTTATTCTTCAATAATAGTTCCGAACTTTCCCCATATAGAGTGATTTTGATATGCTTCCTTACTACCTATTGGAATATATAAAGTAGCATCAGCATATACTGAAAAGGTATCTTCTAAAATAGCAGGTGGATTTGGATTTTTTATATGTACTTCTTTTAATGCTGTGCATCCATAAAAACATTTACTTTCTGTATTCCAATAATTACCAAATTGTGTGACTTTACTTGGTATTGTTATTGAAGTAAGATTTATACAATTTTCAAAAGCTAGTGACCCAATTATAGTAACATTATCAGGAATATCAATAGATGTCAAACTACTACATCCTGAAAAAGCACCACCTCCAATTAAAGTAACGCTATTAGGAATATTTACAGAGGTCAAACTAGTACTACATCTAAAAGTATTATATCCAGTTGTAGTAACACCATCAGCAATATTAACAGATGCTAAACTTGAACAATTCCTGAAAGCATAATCAAATTCAATAACACTCTTAGGAATGTCAACATGTTTTAAATTAGTTCCACTAAAAGCATAATCTTCAATTATAGTAACGCCATCAGCAATATTAACAGATGCCAAATTTGTACAACAATAGAAAGCAGATTTTCCAATCGTATCAACACTACTTGGTATATCAATATGGCATAAACTTGTACAATCCCTAAAAGCATACTCATCAATTAAGGTAATACCATTAGCCATCTTAATGGACTCTAAATTTGTACATTCCAAAAAAGCCTGTTCTTTAATTGCCGTAACACTACCTGGAATACTTACAGATATTAAATTTGTACAATCCCCAAAAGTCAACTCTCCAATTGTTGTGACCCCATTAGGTATATCAATGGATATTCTATTTTTCCATTTGTAAAATGCCTTTCTTTCTATTTCAACAATACTATTCGGTAGTTTTATCTCTTCCAGGTATTTCAGATGCTCAAAGAACCCCATAGGAAATACATTATCTTCTATTTCAACCCCTGTTTCACCTGCTGTAAACCAATAATCATCCCCACCACTGACAATATTTACATCTGACAAATCTATTTTCACCAAATTCTTCATGTATCTGATAAATTTAATATCTATTCCATTGATAAATCCTGACAATGTCAGTTCTTTGACGGCTTTAGACTCTTCTCCTGACATTAAGGTTGGCAAAGTACCAGCCGTTTCAATATGTAATTTTTTAGTTGTATCCATATAGGATTGTGTCACGTTCAATTTGATTTCAGATATGTGGCTTTGGTCTGATGCACTCTCCAACAGAATGGTTATCTTAGTGCTTCTATCAACTTCCTTATTCCTGTCTATTTTTATCCTCAATGAATTTACTCCCGCTTTGCCATTTATAGGAGTTATGCTACACCACTCTTTGGCATTTTCATCACTGAAAGAAACTTTAGCATTCCAATCCATATTTGTGGCAAAGGATATACCCAGTTCTTTCCCCTCTGCCCCTATGCTAACTTCATTATTGACAAGGTTCTCACTCTCTGCTGACAAGGCAAATTCAAGGTCTTTGTCCGCTGGCTTCTCAACTTCTTCGGGTGCTTCGGTTATTGACTGTAAACTGTCATCACCGCATGAAATCATTCCCATGCTCATAAAGGCTGTCATTGCAGCCATTCCAATAAATTTAAATGTACGCATAATCTTATTTTAAATCAGTATTATCTGTTGAAAAATTATTACTCTGCAAATATATTAATTAAATTTGATTTACATACAAAGTATATTTTGATAAAAAAAACTAACTATCTAATAATACGCTACATTAGAGTTATATAAACCGAACAGTGGACTATCTGCCTCTTGACAATCTTGCATGATAATCCACTGCTTTTGAATGGTTTATTTTATAAATTGGCTTCTTATCCTTTGGACTGTTGAAACACCTATACCCTGTAATTTGGCAATGTTCCTTACTGAATAGCCTTTCTTTAGTAAAGCTATCGTTTCCCTGTATTCTTCCCTTTTCCTTTCCTCTGTCTTGATACTTCCAGCCTTACGACCTAATTTCCCACCTTTGGCAATGTAGTTTGCCCTGCCACTGTTCAAACGGTATTGTATGTTTGCCCGTTCTATGTTAGCCATTTCAGCAAGTACAGTTACCATAATCGAAGCAATCGGATTTACCTCTCCGTTTGGCTGCAATGTGTATAACCCTAAATTCTGTATATAAACGGATACCTTTGCTTCATGCAGTATCTCCAAAGAGCGAAGCACCTGTAACGTACTTCTTCCCAATCTTGAAAGTTCTGATAATAACAGATAGTCAACACCCTTTTCCGTACAGTATTCCAAACATTCTGCAAGAACCTGCCTTTCCTCAATCTTCTTTGCTCCGCTTATGTGTTCTTGAAATATCCGTACTATCTCTATATCCTGCAAAAGGGCATACCTTTTTAAATCCTCTATCTGCCTTGTAGTGTCCTGTCTGTCATTCACAGACGAAACACGTGCATAAATTACTGCTTTTGTCTTCATATTATTCTTTGAATTAATTGATAACGGAAAGGGGCGTGTTCAAACCACCTTTTCAGATTTATTTGAACACAACTCCCTTTTGATTACATTTTGGAATACTTACTGTCTATCCATTCCCTGCGGTGGCTCTTTTCAAGGGCATCAGGGTGTCTTCCT
Source organism: Bacteroides sp. 2201st1_D9_2201SCRN_220225 (assembly GCF_040928965.1). Taxonomy (NCBI): domain Bacteria; kingdom Pseudomonadati; phylum Bacteroidota; class Bacteroidia; order Bacteroidales; family Bacteroidaceae; genus Bacteroides; species Bacteroides sp. 2201st1_D9_2201SCRN_220225. The sequence goes on from NZ_JBCODG010000017.1 coordinate 64,758, forward strand.
TTTACAGGTCTGCTGTAATCTTTCATTTTTACCTTTGGCTCTCTTTCCGTCAATATCATTTTTGGAATAGAAGCTATAAGAAGAATAAGAGGCACACAGCCCGTAAAAATCGAGACAATCAAACAGAACAGCCATACAAATAATTGTTTATAAGACATAATTTTCAATATTAAACAGTCATACAAAAAGGAGAATACCCTTTAAAGAATATTCTCCCGTTCACTCAATCAATAAATCACCTGTAACGTTCGTCACCATGCAAGGCGGCATTTATTCCCGTTGCAAGTTCCGTAGCGTTATAAGCCCTATCCAAAAAGCTGTCTATATAACTGCTTTTGTTACTTCCTGTCAACAGATTATAGAATTTCCACATGGAGAGTTCACCGCCAAAACCGCCAAAATCATTATCGCTGATATATGCCTTAGCCACTGCATTAATCTGCGTATCCGTAAGTAGCATACGTGGCAGCCGCTTTTGATAGCCTTGCGGCAAGCATTGGTACAAACGCATCTTACCCAATAATGTGGCGAATTGGTGTTCATTCATAAAGGTGTCGCCCAAACTCTGCATCAGATGTATGTGCTTTGCGGGATTGTAGCCATGAAGCATTTCCAATACACCCTTATACAGGTCTTTGGTATTGGTTACTTCCAAATTGCTTAAATAGCCATCAGTGGAAACACACAGGTTAGTGCAGACCTTACAGGTAAAGCCTACAAACACCTTAAACCGTTCCATACCTTTTTTGCTGTACAGGTTGGTGTGATTATAGGCACGGACACCGCCAACAGTCAAAGTAAGTTTGTTCCCGTTTACCGTCTCATAAACGGTTGGTATCTCTATCACAAAGGCACACCTTTCGTAATAAATGGTCTTGTCTATTTCTAATAACTGATTAGCGGGCTTGTGTATTGCTTCGGGAATACGCCCTTTGATAACATGGGACACCCTTATATCGGGTATCTCAATCCTTTCACCTTGAAAGAATGTGCTTGCGGCATCCTGTACCGTCTCTATAAATGCAGGGTGTGACAAGGTGGCTTCATTGTCCTTTGCAAATACGGGAATGATACAGTCATTCTTTAAATGCTCCATGGTAACGTCAACCGTATTGGCTTCAATGAATAACGGTCTTTTCTGTTTTGCTGGTTGTTCTTCCGTTATTAAAACGGCTTCTTCCGCATATTCACCCAAATTTAACGTTCTTCTTTCCTGTGGCATACTGCCAATTACTAAATTGTTCATAATGAATTACTTTTAAATGGTTTATAAATTGATAGAATGAAACGGTAAACATTTCGTTTATCTTCAAATACTCTCGGGGGGCGTTAGAGATGTACTCTACTTTCGCATTCGTAGTTACCAATCTGTAAACCTGTGGATAGTCAGTCTGATATATATTCCAGCTTCAAGAAAAGAGGGCGGGGGGGGTGATTTATATAAGTACCTGTACTTTAGTATACGTATTTCCCTGTATTTTCAAGACTGTGGAAGAAGCGGATATATTGTGTAAATCCCGTTTTTGTGTATATGCGGATTTCAAAGGATAACCGCCGTTTGTTTTTTTACCTTGTTAAAGATGTGTACCTTTGTGTATCCCCATGAAACGGACGATATTTTTCTATTCATAGTATAATCTTCCTATTTATTATTGATAGTTTTATTTGTAGTCTGACCTGTCCGTTTCACTGCTGATAAAAAATCTGCCAACAGTGTAAAAATCAATGGTGCTATATGCAATGTATTGATAGGCATTATGGACTTTACACGAAAAAAGCCGCATTTGAGTATGATTAGGCATCTACTCCCGTGCGGCTTTTTATTATCTCTCCAAAACCTGTATCCAAATAAAAATCAGATAATCTTATCTTTTAATTACTAAATCATAACCAACTATGGACGAAACAAACATTTCCACACCGGATGCCAATATAACCATTACAGACAATACGGTGGAGCATATCATCTGCAATACCCGTACTATAAAGATAGATAGGAGTAAACTCATGAAATTATATGAGAAAATAGCCAAATTGGAATTACCCTTCTACTATAAGTACAAATACAATAAAAGAAAAGCTCCTGAAAGAAGGAGCTTTTAACCGTACATTCTCATAGAGGGAAAATAGTATATCCAGCTATCTTGCAGTAGTATATAATAAGAATAAGGATATTAACAGCAAAATCCTCTGGCTATATCCTCATCCGTTAAAATTTCCGGATATACGTTTTTCAGAACAGCTATTTGCGTCTCACTCGTTATCAAGAATATATCTTTGTCAAGTAAATGAATACCTTTCTTATCTTTCTTTACATATCTGAGTTCTGTCGCTTGTCTTATGTATCTTGATATAGTGGATGCACTTAAACCTAATTCTTTCGCTAACATATTCTGAGAATACTTGCATGTATTCGTACCATTCAGACATTTGCATTTCAACAAAACGAGAAAACCTTTCAATTCTCTGGAAATAGGTTCGTCATATAGTGTATTTCCTATTAGTACATAATGTTCCGTATCTAACTCGTATTCATATCTGGAAAAAGTACCGTATTTTCCCTTAACAAGGTTACTATGTATCTTTATCAATCCCATATCTTCAAATTTGTGCAGCCACTTGCCTATCTGTTCCTCTTTGGTTATACCGTAGAAAGCTGCCAGTTTCTCCTGTCTTATATGGGATATAGCAGTATAGCAATCAGAGCATAAGGCTAAACAATAAAACAAGTAGGCTTCAAGTAAATCCAATTTTCCCGCAATTCTTTCAGTTATTCTGCGATAGGATAGTTTTGCTTCTGTCATTAGCAACAGGACTTTGATAATTGGTGAAATGAATATCTCCTTTTCTTACTAATCTCCTGTATCTGTGATTGCCAAAGAATATTTTGGCTTCTTTTTGTGTGTTGAACTGCAATCCTGTGGAAAGATGAACAATCATAAGAGTGTAGTTTTAATAACGGAATGATAAATCTGCTGTAAAATATAGCCACTGAATTTTTGCGATAGCAAAAATGAAGCAGGTAGTGTATTTATTTTCCATAGGTATTTATAAGTAGCCCACCTGGATGAAACACCCATACACCACCTGGATGAAACACTGGTGAAATTCGACTTTATAAACGGATAGTCTTCATTTTTTATGGAAGCTGTATACCTGTTCAACAGCCCATACAGTTTGGATGATAATAAACTGTGTGCACTTTCTTCCTTATCTGTTTTCTGGTTTTAATGTACCCGTTCAGACTTGCCCACATGCCAATGCTGACCTTATTGTCTGAAACGCCCTGTGATAACGCTTTTTCTCTGATTTCTTCGTAAGTGAGTAGCCGCATGATGAATTTATGGATAAAAAGGTGTAAAAAAAGAGGAATCTTTGAAGTGGGTATATCTGTCGGTCTATTCGTAAGTCACTGATACAAAGATACAAAACTTCCGACAACCCACCAAAAGATAATACCACAAACTGGAAAAATCGACTGGAAGTGCAGATTAACTCACGATATTGCCTTTAATTAAAGGCATTTCATATTTATAACATAAGAATTTAATATATAATATCTTGCTTCGATTTATTTATTCTGTGTCTGTACTTTCGCTAAATATTCTTTCCTATAATTATCATCTATGCTTATTTCTGTAAATGCAGATGTTTGTACGTAACAGGAAGCAAATATATCATGGATATTGATTGTTTTAGTTACCAATTGAGGGAAAGTCAGACTTTGTGAGTTATGAGATATTGGGATATAGTTAAATGTAATGTTTCCTGTCTTTAAGTCTATTGTACTATTGTCTGTAAGTGCATACGCTTTGTGAAGGTTTCTTACTTTATTGACAATAATGTAGCAGATTTGTCCAGATTTGTAATATATCTTATATGTTCCTTTCATTAGGTTATATGGATAATATTCGACTTTTTCTAAAAATGTATGGTATATTTCACTTAATTCCTCATTAGAAATCTCTGGTTTTATTTGATTATCTCTGGTTAAGGCAACTTTCAACTGACTTATTTGTATTTGATATTGGACTACTGTTGAATTTATACTTTTTATTTCACTTTCAACTGTATGCAATTTTTGTTGCAAATCTTTGTGATATTGATTTAGGGTTTGAATGAAGTCCATATCTAAATCAGTGCTAGACAATTTGATAATTTTATTTTGATTTTCAATAATTCTTTGCTTCAAATTATTTATTTCAATCTCTTTGGAAATTCTTTTACTTTCTAGCCCATTGATTATTTCTCTAAGTTCCTTTATCTTTTTTTCGCTGTTATTATTGAAGAACTCTTTAACTTCTGAATATCGTTGGAGAAATAGATGATGCATAATCGTATTAGTGAGGTCATAACCCACTTCGTCTGTCTTAAAAGTACAGGCATAACTACTAGAATTGGGGTATACGCTACTACATCTATAGGTTAATTTGGAAATACCTTTTTGAGGCTTTTTATCTTTTACAGTCATTGCTTTTCCACATCTACATCTGAATATACCTTTTAATGGGTTAAATCTGTGAATGCTTCTGGAAATATATTTGTTGTTGTTTTTTATCATTTCTCTTGCTTTTAGAAAATCAACTTCTGGTATAGCTGGTTTTATACGCACTTCTACAACTATTGGTTTTATCGAATCATCATATTTACTGGTTCTTCTTCTAATTCCACGATATAAGTCATTTCTTGTCATTCTACTAAGATAACTTACAGTTGCAGGCATATTCCGAAAATTAATATTTCTATCAGTAAAGTATTTAGAAGTCATATAAAGTGTTTGTCCAGATAATATGAGTTCAAATGCTTTCTTTACATTATTGAGTTCTTCTGGATATTCTTCAAGAACATATCGTTTAATCGTGTTATTCCACACTTTTTTATAACCGTATGGAATATGAGAGTCTACTACAATATATGGGAATCTTCTAAAAAGAGCCATTTTCCCGTCTTGGTTCTTTTTTTTAATGTCTTTTCTTTCTTGTGCAGCTCCTTTTAATTGGAATATGAGTATGAGAAGCTCTGAAAAATCTAGATTTTCACTTGCTTTATAAATCTTATCCTTATTATCCAGCAAAACAACTGATATTCCTTTTAAAATAATGCTTTGAATATCATGTAGTGTTTCTGTTACTTCATCATTTCTGCTTAGTCTAGAAATTTCAGAAATAATGAGTAAATCGCAATCTTCATTGGTTAAGTCTAGTAACTGTTTATATCCACTTCTTTCATTGGTAGCACCAGATTTACCAAAGTCCTCAATAATACGATTGAGGAAAAAGTGCTTTTCGTCACAGAATTTACTAATTTTATCACGTTGTCTATATAACTCTTGTTTGGTGGTAGAAACTCTGGAATATCCTATAACTTTCATAAGTACAAATATTTATCTTGTTAATGAGGACAAATATAGTAATAAACAATAAGCTGGGCAAATTTATATCGTTGTCTGAGTATTCATTTCAGATTCCTGCCAATCGCATCGGGTTCATAGGCAATGGCGGTCCTTTTTCGTTGATGCAGCTTAAGGTTATCCAGGAAGTAGTGACGCTTATCATCTTTACAATATTCACTACCGTACTGTTTAAAGGAGAATCTCTGCATTGGAATCATTTTGCAGCTTTCGTTTGTCTGGTATTGGCGGTATATTTTGTCTTTTATAAATAGGATGAATGTGATGTCTAACGGTTGGAACCGGTAGCTTTATCAGGGGAAACTTTTTGTTTTTGCCGCCTGAACTAAAAGTTTTATGCTGATAACTAATGCGTTGGCTATTGTTTGGCTGTTGAATAAACAAGTAGGTGTACTTTCTCTCATTTCGGAGCTGTTGAACTGCTCAGCCGAAATCTGGACGATACAGGACGACACAACGTGTGACAGCTACTTGTAGGGATTTTTATCTGTCATACTTATCTGTCACGCTATAGTCTATTGTATGATAGCTTATTATCTTATTTTTGTGATAGCGTGACAGATGTTTTTCAAAATAAAACTTCGCGGAGGATGAAAACCGGGACGAATCGCTATTTTACCGTCATATATTTATCCATTCCTTTCGTGTAGAACATCCGGAGTTCCCCTTTTTCGTCCGCATATATGAAGCATGCGTCGAGGTCGGGGTGTGAATCGGCAAAGCGTTCGGCTTCTTCCAGGCCCATGACCATGAAAGCGGTGGCATAGGCATCTGCACTCATGCAGTCGCGGGCAATCACTGTGGCCGACAGGATACTGTGCTGCACCGGATAGCCTGTGCGCGGGTCTATAGTATGGGCATATTTTTTGCCGTCTTTGTAGTAATAGTTTCGGTAATTTCCCGAAGTGGCTATGCCCACATCGGTAACTTGCAGTATGGTCTGCAATTCTTGGTTTACGGCGAGCGAGTCGTCTATCGGCTTGTTGATTCCGATGCGCCATAAACTTTTTTTCGGGTTTTCTCCGCGCACCACCACTTCGCCGCCTATATCTACCATGAAATTGCCGATGCCTTTCTTTTCCAGCAATTGCGCAATGACATCTACTGCATAGCCTTTGGCTACGGCGCTGCACGAAAGCATGATGCGGGAATCCTGTTTGATAACTTTTCCGTCGGCGGATAACGATACTTTCGGATAGCCTGTGATGTCCAGCAAGCTGTCTATCATAGCAGAGTCGGGAAATGCGCCTTTCTTAAATCCGAATCCCCATGCGTTGGCAAGCGGGGCTATCGTAATGTCAAAAGCACCTTGGGTCTCCCGGGAGATTTCCATGCTGCGGCGGAATACGTTGGTGAAGAAAGTATCGGGAATGATTTCTTCGTTCCGGTTGATGCGCGTAATCGTTGCCGTATCGTTAAACGGAGATAGAGATCCGTCAAACCGTTTAAGCTCAGCTTCTATCTCGGCTTTCAAATTGCTGTCGTACTGATAGGTTATGTTATAGACCGTTCCGAATATCAGTCCGCTGACAGTTTGATAAGGAACAGCGCGGTTGTGGCGTGCAAGTATTCCGATAGTGCCGAGGGCAAGCAGGGCAACCCATAAAAAATTACGTTGTGCTTTCTTCTCCATAATGTATGATGCTGTATAAATAAATTAAGCGATCTTCTTTTTTATCCTTCTATCAGACTGCCTTTTATCGGACAGCCTGCCGTTTCTTCGTTTTTCACTCTTTATTTAAAAGAACAAGTGCTCTATCAATATCTTCGTTCCGATAACGATGAGGATAATGCCGCCCCACAGTTCGGAACGCAGCTTGCGGGCGATGCCGCATCCGCACCGGATGCCGAACATCAATCCTGCCAGTGATAAGGCAAACGACACAAATCCTATGATGCCGATAGGGGGCAGAATGGATGCAAAGTTGCAAACTCCCAGAAAAGCGAACGAAACACCTACCGCCAAGGCATCGATGCTGGTGGCTACCGCCAATGCCGCTACTACTTTCAGCTTGGTAGGATCGAACTCGTGCCGGCAATCTTTATCCTTGAAAGATTCCATAATCATACGTCCACCCAGAAAAGCTAAAATGGCAAAAGCTATCCAATGGTCTATACTTTCAATGAGATGGCTGAAAAAACTGGCGCCTATCCAGCCAAGCAATGGCATGAGTGCCTGAAAAAAGCCGAAAGCCAATGCCATTATCAGCATCGGGCGCAATTGAACACGTTTTAATATAATGCCGCTGGCTATGGATACAGCGAAACAGTCCATAGCAAGCCCTATGGCAAGCAACCAGATTTCTAATCCTGTCATTATCTCTTAGAATGGTAGTTTATAAGTTATTGTATAGGTAACCCCGGTTGTGTTTCCGTTGTACTTCCCGTAGCCCGGTACGTACCATGGATCACCATGCTCGGCAACGGAAGAACTCATACGGAATTTGAAACGTAACGCCCAACCCATATACAGGTCTTTCCATACATGCGCCCGTATACCGACACAAAATTCGGCCCATTGCATCGAGCCTTTCATTCCTTTATAATTAAAAGGCAGGCTGTTTCCCCAAATGCCGTCTATCAAATTCGGATTACCCAAACTTCCCCCGTATTCAGGGTCGTTGATGCCTAACGCTTCTACATCATATTTAAAGCTCGTTGCCGCATAGCGCAGGCCAACGAGTATCATATGTCCGTGTTTTTTGTTATAAAGCGCGTTATAGTCCATACCGATACGGAAATAGGGAGCACCGGTTTTATAATGTATTCCTTTGTCGCTCCAAGTATCAGTATTGCCATATCCTAATTCTACAATCGGGAAAAAGCGATTTTTAAGATTGACATCGACAGCTACCTCACTGCTGAAAAAGTCACTCCCGAACAGTTTGCTTCCGGGCCCCCATAAATCAACACTGACAGAAATACCATTGTACAGCGGATAGTGCACTTCCTCTTTGGCCTCTTTTTTCTCCTTTTTGGGCGGAGTGTTTGCCGGCGGAGCGGAAATGTCACTGTTTTGTGCCTGTAATGGAAGAGACAGCAGCAAACAGAACGCTAGACTAATAGAATAGTTTAAGATTTTCTGCTCCATAAATTCCGGCTTCTTTATTTGCAACGCGAATAGAATCAAGACTGTGGCGACTGTATCGGACATCTGTTATGGCTTGTTTCATTTGATAACCGCAATCCATTGACAAGAAGTAAGGTGTGTTGGTTTGGTGAATAACAAGCGTATCTGTCAATGTCTTGCTGTAATGAAACACGAGTACGGTGGAGTCGGCGGTATATCTCAGTGGCAACGAGAGATCGTGCACTTTTTTTTGATTGTTGATGATGACGGAATCCGTGCCAAAGGCAGTAACCGTCAAAGAGTCTAAGGTATCATTGGATACCACTTTGGTGTCAGGATCCAATGTATATAGGTAACATTGCATCATGGCTCGCGTTGTCATTGAACAGTCCGCTTCTTCCGAACAGGATATTGCTATACTGAAAACAGGGAAAAGAACAGCCCCGAATATTATAAATCTGACTAATGCTTTCATGGTTAAATCATTTTCTCTATTTGGTACTTATTGCGTTCTGGTGCATTGCGGGATATCAACTCTCCGAGAAAACCTGCCACAAATAACTGCGTGCCGATAATCATGGATGTCAGTGACAGGTAGAAATAGGGAGAATCTGTCACAAGGCGGTAGGGCATCCCTTGATTCATGTAATACAGCTTGCTGGCGCCGACAATAATGACGGCAACGAATCCGACGAAGAACATCAGAGAACCCAATATGCCAAAGAAGTGCATAGGCTTGATGCCGAAGGTGGAAAGGAACCAGAGGGATATCAAGTCCAGGTATCCGTTGAAGAAACGATTCCACCCGCCGAATTTTGTCTTGCCAAATTTCCGTGCCTGATGGCGTACGACTTTCTCGCCAATCTTCTTGAAACCGGCATTCTTTGCCAGGTAGGGGATATAGCGATGCATTTCGCCGTACACTTCTATGTTTTTTATAACATCTTTGCGATAGGCTTTCAAGCCGCAATTGAAATCGTGCAGGTTCTTTATGCCGGAAACCTTGCGTGCCGTAGCGTTGAACAGTTTTGTCGGTATGGTCTTTGACAGCGGATCGTATCTTTTTTGCTTCCAGCCGGACACCAGATCGTAGCCATCTTCCGTAATCATGCGGTATAGTTCCGGTATTTCGTCAGGACTGTCTTGCAGGTCGGCGTCCATTGTAATCACAACATCGCCCTGGGCCTGTTCAAAACCGCAATAGAGAGCCGGTGATTTGCCATAATTGCGACGGAACTTTATTCCGCGCACTTTATCAGATTTTGTTTGTAATTGCTCTATTATTTGCCAGGAACGGTCGGTACTTCCGTCGTTAACGAAAATAACTTCATAAGAAAAGTCACGGGCTTTCATTACCCGTTCAATCCATGCAAACAATTCCGGAAGAGACTCCTCTTCATTATATAAAGGAACGACAACTGAAATATCCATTTGCTTATTTACGATTTTACTATATTATACTATACCTGATTTATTTGAAATTTGTCTGTTCTTGTCATTCCTTTTTACGCCTCATTACAAATAAGGCGGTAGGAAGCGCGAGCAATGAACCGCAAAATACATTCCATGACACCAGTTGCATGGTGATATCTATGGGAGTGAGCGATTTCACAGTCTCCAATGTTTCTTGAAACATGTTTGTATAGGCTTCTATGTCCGGTACACCGCTTTTGTTTAAGATATCAATTTGAGATTCGTAGGCATTGATAACGAAACCATGATCGATGAAACGGAAATAAATGTAGTGTGCCACTGCCGTCAGCAATGCGGCAAACATATACATGAATACTGTGAATATCCATGCATGCAAGAAACTGATACTGCCGCTGCATACAGTATTACGATACATTCGTACATAATAATAGCCCATGAAAGGGACACATAACGTGAGCCCTACGAAAAGGAAAGATAAAAACGGAATTGTCAATCCTAAAGGGAAGAGGATGAATTTTAAAATCCAATATCCTCCCAAATAGGTGCCGAACAACATTGCATATTGCATGTAACCTTTATTTTCTGCCATTTTTCTTAGAAATATGGCGCAAAGTTATAAATAATATTGGTTGTAGACCCTGTATTCTTGTTAAAGTTGAAAAAAGTTAGGGGAAGGTATTGCAGATTTAAAATTTTTATCTACCTTTGCACTCGCAAAACGGGTAAGTCCTATACGGCCAGCTCCCTTCGAATCCTCCAGGGCTTGATCGCAGCAAAGGTAGTTGGTTGTAGCGGCGCGATGTAGATAGCTTACCCACCCGCCTCTTTAGCTCAGTTGGCCAGAGCACGTGATTTGTAATCTCGGGGTCGTTGGTTCGAATCCGACAAGAGGCTCAAAAAAAGAGATATATCAGCGATGATATATCTCTTTGTCTTTATGATATTTCGGTTCAGTTTGAAAACGGCCTTATTTTATTCGGGTCAACGTAAAAACGGGTCAGCGGATTTCCCCGGTTGGCAGGGTCAACGTAAAAACCTGAGGGATTCATAGCTTATGCATAAATTTTCGCCAGTCTGAACAGGAAGAAAGCTCTGTCCTTTACTCCTCTGAATTGTGTGCGGAACTCCTTTATTTTTGC
>NZ_JBCODG010000018.1:0-75149 GCF_040928965.1 Bacteroides sp. 2201st1_D9_2201SCRN_220225
TGCTCATTAACACCATAAACTAAGTAAAGGAGCCATAAAGACAGGGGTAATCTTTATCTTTTCATAGAGGAAAGATAAACGAAAAAGGGGAAAAAAGTTTGATATAGCCGGAAGAAGATTATGTTAATGCAAAACTTTTTATCTGTTTGGCATCTGTTTGGGAACAAACCCGTATTTTGAAAACGGTTGGCAAAGGATATGACGGACCGGTTGGCTATTTTATTGGAATAACCGTTCTTTGGCGGCGTTAAACCAGTAAAACAACAACAAGATTTATGGCAGTAGTAGCTTATTTAAGAGTAAGTACAGAAAAACAGTTTTTGGAAAACCAGCGAGAAGAAATTGTACGCTTCGCAGAAAGGAACGGGATGAGTATTGATAAGTGGTATACGGAAACGGTCAGCGGAAGCGTCAGCAGTAAAGAACGTAAGTTGTCGGGGGTGTTGGATAAGATGCGTCCAGGCGATTCTTTGATTGTTACGGAGATATCACGGCTCAGCCGTACGCTGCTTGAGATTATGACTATTCTCAATTCGTGTATAAAAAAGGGGGTGATATTGTACAGCACCAAAGAAGGATACGTTTTTCAGAATGACATTAACAGCAAAGTGCTGGGGTTTGCATTCGGACTGATGGCCGAGATAGAGCGTAATCTGATTTCAATGCGTACTAAAGAGGCGCTGGCCCGTAGAAAGCAGGAAGGAAAGCACCTGGGGCGTAAAAAGGGGGATATGCCTAAGATGAAGATACTTGCGGAGAACAAGAAACAATTGCTTAAAGAGCAGAAGAAAGGAACATCCTGTTCTGAACTCGCCCGGCGGATGGGAGTGTCCAGAACAACCATGTTCCGTTTTCTGCATCATAAAAGATAAACCGGAAGTCTCTAACCGGGATGTGCTGTGATTCACTGCGGATTATGCCGATTATTACAGACGGATTTTAAGCGTCTGAGATTTGCTTAAGAATATCTAATCTGTACATATCTGTGTAATCTGTGGCGAATTAAGAGTTCCGGAAACTTTGTTTGTGCAGATTCTTCAGTTCGAAAGAGAGCATGATACGGAAGAATCCTATAATAAGGAATGCAAACGAAATCATATAAACGGCGTAGATAGCTCCGACCGTCGGTTGCCACAGGATAATAAGCGAGCATACGATGGCAAGGATGCCGAATGCTGTATACCAGCCCCACTCTTTTGTCCCGTACCTTTTTAAGTCCATTGCATAGCCTACCGAGGAAAATCCCCGGAACATCAGCCAGAAGGCGATGATAAACGGAATGACTTCCATGCTCAGCACAGGATAAGTCACCAGGTAGAGTCCCAAAATCATATCAATGACTCCTCCTGCCAGATACCAGCCCCAGCTGGATACCCTTTGGCGGTTGCTTACTGCAAAGGCAATTTCCAGCAAACCGCTGACCAGCATCGAGATGCTGAATAAAATACTCAATGCGGCATATCCGTTAAAAGGGAAGAACATTAGCCCCAGAGCTACGGCTACATACAGGATGCCGAGAATAAGTGAAACCCACCAGTTTTTTACTTCCTGTTTCAGCTCATCAAAAATTGTTTTCATGTAAATCTTAATTTAAAAGTGATTATTATAAGTTCGTTGGGGGAATAACAATCTGTGGTATGAAAAGTTTTATTGAACTTTTTCAGCATCCCGTTTGTTTCTCTATTGTATAAATTGATAAAATTATGGCTACAACAAAATTTAAGGGACAACCGGTAAAAGTTATCGGTGAGTTTATAAAAGTAGGAGCAGTCGCTCCTGATTTCGAGTTGGTAAAGACGGATTTATCTTCTTTCTCTTTGAAAGAACTGAACGGGAAGAATGTAATTCTTAATATTTTTCCGAGTCTGGATACCGGCGTTTGTGCTGCTTCCGTACGCAAATTCAATGAATTGGCTGCCGGTTTGCCGGATACGGTGGTATTGGCTGTTTCAAAGGACCTGCCTTTTGCACATGCCCGTTTTTGTACGACGGAAGGTATTGAGAACGTAATTCCCTTGTCCGATTTCCGTTGCTCGGATTTTGATGAAAACTATGGCGTGCGTATGGCAGACGGACCGTTAAGCGGTTTGCTGGCGCGGGCGGTGATTGTTGTCGGTAAAGATGGAAAGATTGCCTATACGGAACTCGTACCGGAGATTACGCAAGAGCCGGACTATGAAAAGGCGATTGCGGCAGTTAGGAAATAACCTCTTTGGACTTAACTATGCAATAAAAAAACGGTGGATGAAGAAGGGCTGTCTTTATCCACCGTTTTTTATTCTTATTTTTTCTGTTTTATTCCTTTATAAATCAGGAAACCTACAACGAATATCGCAACTGCCAGAATGATATAACCGATTTCGTGGCTGTATTCCGTAGCCAATATATAGACATCGTTGGTTGTCTTGATGTCTGTGAACCGGTATATAAAATAGCCGAGCAGCGCCAGTATCGTGTTCCAGATTCCCGCACCGAGCGTTGTGTAAAGCAGGAACGAGCCTAATTTCATGCCGGCGAGTCCGGCCGGAATACTGATAAGCTGCCGTACTGCGGGGATAAGACGTCCGAAGAATGTGGATGCGGCGCCATGCTTCCTGAAGTACTCTTCGGCATGGCGTACTTTCGCTTCGTCAATCAGGCACATATGCCCGAAACGGCTGTTGGCAAATTTATAGACAATAGGACGACCCAGCCAACGTGCAAGATAGTAGTTTATGAGTGCGCCGAGATCTGCGCCGATGGTTGCGAAAATAACGACAAGGAAGATATTCATACTGTCATCGGTCATCGCTTTCCATGCAGCCGGCGGCACTATAACTTCCGATGGAAATGGGATAAATGAACTTTCGATAGTCATGAAGATGGTAACTACCCAATAATTCAGATTTTCTAAAACCCATTTGATAAGTTCTGCAGATGATTCCATATATAATACTTGTGATTAATAATTTGTTTATGTCTTTAAAATAAACCTGACCCGCCAAATATCTCTTTCACTCTTTTTATCATTTCATCCCGGTTTTTACAATCCAGCAAATCCAGCATGTTTTCCAGGTCTTTTGCCTGAAACGGGTGTGCGCAAAGCTGGTTGTACTTTAGGAAGTTCTCCATGTCGTCAAGTAACAGATAAAGGGCGGTCAGCTTCTCGTTGATATTCTCGAAGTCGGGCTCCAGTTTCTTAACCTGCTCAAAAGCCGTTTGGGCATATTGTATATGGCCCGTTTCCATGCTGCTCATGCCGATTTCATTCCAAGTATCGGCACACGGGGCACACTCTAAAGCCAAAGCCCATTTCTTTACAGCCTTGTCGAAATCTCCTTTTTCCATATACATACCTCCCTCAATCAGATAGGGCTCTGCATCTTTCGGGCCTATCTCATGGGCTTTCTTGAAAAACAGGTCGGCCTGACGCTTTTCGCCTAAGTTATAGAGGCAAATCGCTACATGCGCATATAAAGACGGCAACATCGTTGAGTCGGTATCTTTACTGTGTATGACCAATTCAAGATGCCGGTACCCTTCTTCCCAGTGTCCTTTGGATATTTCATTGAATCCGATGAACATATGAAGGAAATTGGGGCTGACGGCTTTGTATTTTTCTGCCAGAGTATAATTTTCAAGCGCGCTTTCTTCATTTCCAAGTTGATAGAAAGCATGCCCTTTCATCATATAGGCATCGGCAAATTCTTCATCTGACACGATTGCATAGTCGCATGCCTCAATGGCTTTGTCAAACAGTTGCTGTTCGAAATAGCAACGTGCCAGTCCGAACCAATAAGGGGCTGAATAAGGATTCTTGTCTATCAGCTTGTTATAGAACATTTCGGCTTTATCCTTCAGACCTTGTGCCAGGAAACAGTCGGCTGTTACGGCCAGATACTCTTCTTCCTCGGCATATTTTTCCAATCCCCTTGTCAGCCATGGTACAGCCTTATCGGGATACCCCATATCAATATACATATAGGATACGTCCACGATGTTGGCCAAGTCCTCTTTGTCTTCTATGGAGTCAAGGAGTTGTTCCGCTTCATCTATTTTGCCTTCGCCTAAGAGAATATTGGCTTTAAGCACTTTTACTTCCGAGGAATAATCTTCGGTTATTTCCTCTATCACTTGTTTGGCCTTATCCCTTTCCCGGGCGTCCATGAAGAGATAAGCCTGCTCTACCAACAGAGGCGTACTGCCGGGGTGTAAGCTCAGCCCGTATTCTACGACTTCGGTAGCCTGGCTGTTTTTTCTGTGCATGGCATACCAGTCGGCAAGGTCGGCTAAATCGTCTGCATCCAGATAGATAGGTTTGTTCTCAGCTTTCGCTGCTTCATATTGTTCTGCAAGTTCTTGCAATTCCTTGTCTCTTCCGGACAACAGGTTCTTTTTACTCATTAATGTTATATTATTTGTTGATTTTCCCCCAAGTATCTTTCAAGCCTACGGTACGGTTGAACACCATTTTCTCCGGTGTAGAGTCGCGGTCTACATTGAAGTAACCGATGCGCTGGAACTGCAGGTAGGAGAGGGGCTTCATGCCGGCGGCAAATTTCTCGATATAGCAGCATGGCAATACGTTCAGAGAATCCGGATTTATCATTTCCTTCATGGCGGTCAGCGCATCGCAATTCTTTTCTTCGCGGATGGCTGCCAGTTCGTCGCGCGGATTTTCCACTTTCCACAACCGGTCGTAAAGGCGGACTTCGGCTTGCAGGCAGTGTGCGCAGCTCACCCAGTGAATTGTGCCTTTTACTTTGCGGTTAGCGCCGGGCATGCCGCTTTTGCTGTCGGGGTCGTATTCGCAGTATACTTCTGTGATTTCTCCTGCATCGTTCTTCTTGCAGCCGGTACACTTCACGATGTACGCGCTTTTCAGGCGAACTTCCTGTCCGGGAGTCATACGGAAATATTTCTTCGGAGCATCTTCCATGAAATCGTCGCGTTCTATCCACAGCTCGCGGCTGAATTCGATGTTGTGGCTGCCCTCTTCCGGACGTTCCGGGTTGTTGACGGCTTCCATTTCCTCAACCTGTCCTTCCGGATAATTGGTGATGACAAGCTTCACCGGATTCAATACTGCGGATATGCGGGTGGCGCGTGCGTTCAAGTCTTCGCGTACGGCACTCTCCAGCAAGGCAAATTCATTGAGGGCATCGTAGGTGGTATAACCGATTTTATCGATGAACTTATGAATGGACTCGGGTGAATAGCCGCGACGGCGGAAACCGCAGATAGTCGGCATACGGGGGTCGTCCCAGCCGTTGACAAGGCCTTCTTTCACCAAAGTCAGCAGGTTGCGCTTGCTCATGAGCGTATAGCTCAGGTTGAGCTTGTTGAATTCGTACTGGTGAGGACGGTGGTCGTTCAGGTCCTTGCCTTCTTTTACCCAATCTACAAAGAGGTCGTACAACGGACGGTGGGGAACGAATTCCAGTGTACACAAGGAGTGGGTTACACCTTCGAAGTAGTCGCTTTGTCCGTGAGCGAAGTCGTACATCGGGTAAGCTTTCCAGGTAGTACCCGTACGGTGGTGCGGATGTTTCACCACGCGATAGATAATCGGGTCGCGGAAGTGCATGTTGGGACTTGCCATGTCAATTTTGGCACGGAGCACCATGGCGCCTTCCTCTATCTCGCCGGTATTCATCTTTTGGAACAGTTCGAGTGTTTCCTCGATGGGGCGGTTACGGTAAGGGCTTTCCACACCGGGTTGGGTAGGAGTGCCTTTTTGAGCGGCAATCTGCTCGGATGTCTGCTCGTCGATATATGCTTTGCCTTCTTTGATGAGGCGGATGGCGAAGTCCCATAACTGCTGGAAGTAGTCGGAGGCATAGTATTCGTTGCCCCACTGGTAACCCAGCCATTGAATATCTTCCTTGATGGCTTCCACATATTCCACATCTTCTTTGGTGGGGTTGGTGTCATCGAAACGCAGGTTGCAGACCCCGCCATGTGCGGCGGCAATGCCGAAGTCCAGGCAAATGGCCTTGGCATGTCCGATGTGAAGATAACCGTTAGGTTCCGGCGGGAAACGTGTCTGTACCTTTCCGTCGTTTTTACCCTCTTTCAAGTCGTTCTCTACTATTTGTTCAATGAAGTTCAGGCTCTTCTTTTCGCTTGTTTCTTCGCTTTTTATTTCTGCCATAATGCTATTGTTATTCGTATAGTGGTGCAAAAATACGACTATTTTTTCGTATATCGTTATTTCACGGGAATATATCCGCTCTTTTTTAGTGATTTCCTGTCCGGAAAGCGGCAGACACGAACCGTAGACTCCGGCTTGTGAAAACCGGAGTTTTTTGCATGCGAATTAAAGCAACGCATGTTACATACTTGTTACACACGGCGGGTTTGTGTGTATTGTAACGGTTTTGTAACATGTTTGAAACATTTCCTTCAAACGATAGTCATACTGCCTTAATATTTCCTTTGTTTCTTTGTACGCGGAAAAACGTAGGCAATATGAAAAAAATACCACGTGCCGGTACGGGGCATTTCACGGCATGGTACTTCTCGTACCACGCGTTGGTACAGACACTACCACCCTTTGGTACAGTGAGTTTCATGCCGTGGTACGGGCGATACCATGCCTTGGTACGGACAGTTTCATGCGTTGGAACAAGTGATATGATTAGGCAATTGATAATTTTGAAATAGAAAAACATTATGGTGCAGTTTATCGAATCAGAGCTCGTCTTGCTGAAAAAAGAAATAGACGAAATGTGGACTTTAGTGTATAACCAGCTCGGCCGTGCCGGAGAAGCCGTACTGACTTTGGACCGCGAGCTGGCACAGCAGGTATTGGTGCGCGAACGTCGTGTCAATGCCTTCGAACTCAAGATAGACAGTGATATAGAAGACATCATCGCCCTCTATAATCCGGTTGCTATCGACTTGCGTTTTGTGCTTGCCATGCTCAAAATCAATACGAACCTGGAGCGTTTGGGCGATTTTGCCGAAGGCATAGCCCGCTTTGCGTTGAATTGTAAGGAACCGATTCTGGCAAGCGGACTGGTGAAGGAACTGCGCCTGGAGGAGATGATAAATCAAGTTTCGGCTATGCTTGAACTTGCCAAAAGAGCTCTTCAGGAAGAAAGTCAGGAACTGGCAACCGCGGTATTCGCCAAAGATAACCTGCTGGATGAAATTAATGCAAATGCCACTGCTGTTCTGGCAGATTATATCGGCAAGCATCCCGAAAGCGCACTCTCTTGTCTGAATCTGGTTAGTGTTTTCCGTAAGCTGGAACGTTCCGGCGATCATATTACGAATATCGCCGAGGAAATAGTGTTTTTTATCGATGCGAAGGTGCTGAAACATAGCGGACGTACGGACGAACACTATACAGACGATAAGAAATAGTCAACTTTTTAGGATATTTTTAGTGTTTAATGGAAAATAGCCCTATATTTGCCCATTGAAAACGATTGCAGATGTAGAAATTTGCTTTGAAATGATAATAAAATCAAAAGAATTACAGAAAAGATGTTATAAGACATGTTTTTTAATTTGGTTGGTATCTTGAAAAGCGGCTATCTTTGCAACGTTATCCTGAAAACAATCTTTTTACCTTAAAAAAAACTAATACCTATTGAAAACTGAAAAAGGAGGCTTTGTGAAAAGCTTCCTTTTTTTCATTTCTATATGAGACCCTTTTTGTATCTTTGTCGCATCCGCAATGCGGGTAATATCTAAATTTAAATTGTAACAAGTTTATGTTTTCCGGAATAGTAGAAGAATGTGCCACGCTGGTGGCTATGGTCAGAGACCAAGAAAACGTGCACTTTACTTTCAAGTGTTCGTTCGTAAATGAATTAAAAATAGACCAGAGCGTATCTCATAATGGCGTATGCCTTACGGTTGTCAGCATGACGGATGATACTTATACGGTGACGGCGATGAAAGAGACTCTGGACCGTTCCAATCTCGGCTTGTTGAAAGTAGGCGATGAAGTGAACGTGGAGCGCAGCATGATGATGAACGGCCGCTTGGACGGACACATCGTACAGGGACACGTAGACCAAACGGCAACCTGTGTGGACATAAAGGATGCCGAGGGCAGCTATTACTTTACATTCCGGTATGCCTTTGATAAGGAAATGGCGAAGCGCGGTTATATCACCGTGGATAAAGGCTCGGTAACCGTAAACGGTGTCAGCCTGACCGTGTGCAATCCTACGGATGATACCTTTCAGGTAGCCATTATCCCTTATACCTTCGAGCATACCAATTTCCACGCTTTCAAGGTGGGTAGCGTAGTGAATCTCGAATTCGATATTATCGGTAAATATATCAGCAGAATGATACAGTATAAATAGAGTTATAACTCATAATTTATAATTCATAACTCATATCTTATTATGAATGATTTTTTGCAATTGGCCGCTTCACGTCAAAGCGACCGTGCTTATGATATGTCCCGTGCGGTAGAGCCGGAGAAGTTGGAACGTATTTTGGAAGCTGCCCGGCTGTCGCCTTCGGCATGCAATGCCCAGCCGTGGCGTTTTGTGGTGATCACCGATCCGGAACTTGCTGTAAAAGTGGGTAAGGCCACTGCCGGATTGGGGATGAATAAGTTTGCCAAAGATGCTCCGGTACATATTCTGGTGGTGGAAGAATCCATGAATATCACTTCTTTCTTGGGCGCCAAGATTAAGGACAAGTATTTCCCTCTGATAGATATCGGCATTGCCACCGCTCATATTACGCTGGCTGCCGAAAGCGAGGGGCTGGGTTCGTGCATCCTGGGCTGGTTCGATGAAAAGGAGATTAAGAAGCTTACCGGCATTCCTGCCAATAAACGTCTGTTGCTCGACATCACGATAGGTTATCCGGCAAAAGACAAACGGAAGAAGTCCAGGAAATCCAAGGACAAGGTTGTTTCATACAACCATTATTAAAGAGACCGTTACAGGTCTTTCAGCAGCACTTGGCTTGCACTCTTGTAGTACTCTTCCCGTGCTTTCATCAGTGTCTCCCATTGCCCGTGGAATTCTTTGTCCTTGTCTATCTTGAAGTCCTCGGAGCCGTGGGTGTCCAGCTTGTCCAGCAGGAGCGCAACGTTCAGCTTGCTGATGTCCATGGAAGGTTGGTAGGCGATGCCCTGGCTTTTGGCATCGGTCACCACTTCGTGCAGAAGGTTGATTTCCTGCAATTCATAAAGGGTCTGGTTGGTCAGGCGTATGGGTATCTGGCACTCCTCGGATATGTCTTCGGCGGTATAGGGCGGTTCGTTCTTTTCAAAGCGTTTGGCTACGAACGACATGATGAGGATGGAGATGAAGTCGCGGTAACGGCGGCTGATGTTGCGTGCATCCTTATCGAAACTGAAGTTCCGGATGTTTTGTCCGGCATACGTCAGTTCCGCTCCGAAAAGGCAGATGGTCCACGATATCTGCAACCACAGCAGGAACATGGGAAGTGCCGCAAAACTACCGTAAATGGCGTTGTAACGGGATACCCACAACTGACTGCTGATATAAAGGAACTGGAATGCCTGGTGTGCCGTACCTGCCAGAATGCCCGAAATCAGCGCATGCTTGAGTTTCACCTTTGTATTGGGCATGAAAACATACAGTGCCGTGAACATCACCCATGTCAGCACAAAAGGTATGAGGCGGATTAGGAATTTGCCGATGGGAGCGAGCAGGGTGAAGTCTGTCACATTCTTCAGCATGGTGCTCATAAATATGGAAAGACCGCCCGAAACTACCAGCAGAAGGGGTATCAGCAGGAGCATGGAGAAGTAATCCGTGATTTTACGGTACATGCTTCTTGCTTTTTTTACCTGCCAGATGCGGTTGAAGGTAATCTCCATGTTGTTAATCAGGTTGAGCACCGTCCACAATAACATGATCAGGCCCACGCCGATGAATATGCCGTTTTTGGTTTGCGATAGATAGGAGTTGACGAATTGGAAGATAACTTCCGTTGTTTCCGATGGGCCGCCGAAGCCTTGAACGATTTGACTCTCCATCAGATTGTCGAAGCCGAACCCGCGTGCAATGGCAAACACAATGGCCAGGATAGGTACAATAGCCAGTAAAGTGCTATATGTCAATGCCGATGCCTTGTTTACAAGCCTGTCTTTGGTAAAGCGGTTGATGCAGAGATAAATGGTCTTGATAATATTATATAAGGAGAAAGTCGTTTTAGTGACTTCGTCTTCTGTAATACGCCAGATGTCGTATGTCAGGAATTTCCAAAGGGTGGCAATGCGCTTGTTCATGCTAAATTGAAAAATGAGAATCGAGAATTGAAAAACGATAGTATGCCGAAAGGACTTTATTTCTTAATTCTCAATTTTTAATTTTTAATTTAAAAAAGCAGTCGGTCTGTAAGCCGGGTTCTGTTCCCTGATTCAGCAATTAAATCAAGGCGTCTGTCATTTATCTGAGCCGTATGTTGCCATACAGGCTTTAGCGGTCTACCCTCCGACATGGAGCGAGCAACTCTCATAACGTCGGTTTACATGACCTTACAACTCCTAAGACGTACAGCCCTTGTGTCGCCACAAGACCGGTGGGCTCTTACCCCACCTTCTCACCCTTACCACAACCCCGGAAGGTATGGCGGTTATTTTCTTCTACGTTACTCTACCCTCGCGGACAGCTTTCTGTTAGGAAGTAGGATGCTCTGTGTTGCCCGGACTTTCCTCATGCGCACGAGGCGCAAGCGACAGACCGACCAACTGCTTTGGGGTGCAAAGATAGGAATTTTTTAGTGATTGACGTCAGGTGACCGGTGATTTGTTCGTTATCGGTGTTTTATTTGTGTAATTTCTTAAAAACACTGAAAATATGTATCTCTTTTAGAATAAATTGTTAGCTTTGCTAACATTAATAATTCCCAAATGCGTATAGTCCATGAAAAAGTTTGCCGCATTCTTTGCAGTATTTCTCTTTATAACTCTTTTTGCTGTCGCTTCGGAAGCCGGAGACCGTAATATACCGGTAGAGGTGGCACAACTCACCGACAGTTTGAAAAAACAGTTTGCACCGGACAGGCGTGTGGCATTGCTGGATGTAGATTATTCTTTTTCCGATAAGAATGTGATGCTGCGTGGCGTCACTACTTCGGCAGAAGCGAAAAACGTATTGTTGAAGGAACTGGCAAGAAAAGGCTATGCCGTGATGGACTGTCTTGAACTGCTTCCCGATGTGAAGGGGCTGGAAGGCAAAACCTGCGGTATTATCAATGTGTCTGTGGCAAATATGCGTGTCGCCCCGGATTTCTCATCGGAAATGATGACACAGAGTCTGATGGGGATGCCAGTGCGCGTATTGCAGCGCGATGGCTGGGTGCGTATCCAGACTCCCGACAATTATATCGCCTGGGTGCATCGTGTAGGTGTACATCCGGTGACCGAAGAAGAAATGGCTGCGTGGAACAAGGCGGAAAAGATTGTTGTGACCGCTCATTACGGTTTTGTCTATTCCGAACCGAACCAAACTTCACAAACGGTTTCGGACGTTGTGGCCGGCAACCGTTTGAAGTGGGAAGGGAGCAAGGGAGCTTTCTACAAGGTGACCTATCCCGACGGTCGCCGGGGATACATCTCCAAATCCATAGCCATGCCCGAGAAGAAATGGCGTTCCGGCTTGCAGCAGGATGCCGCCGGCATTATCCGTACGGCACACACCATGATGGGGATACCTTATCTTTGGGCGGGAACTTCATCGAAAGGCGTGGATTGCAGCGGATTCATGCGCACCATACTTTTTATGCACGACATCATTATACCACGTGATGCTTCCCAGCAGGCTTATGTGGGCGAGCATATAGACATTGCAGCCGATTTTTCCAACCTGCAACCGGGCGATTTGATATTCTTCGGCCGCAAGGCAACTCCGGAACGTAAAGAACGGGTCGTACACGTGGGTATGTATATTGGCGGCAAGCGTTTCATTCATTCGCAGGGCGATGTGCATATCAGCAGTTTCGACCCGGCAGATGAATTGTTCGATGAGTACAATCTCGGACGGTTACTGTTCGCTACGCGCGTATTACCTTATATAAATAAGGAAGAGGGATTAAACACAACGGAAACCAATGAATACTATAAATGACATGCAAAACAGAAGAGACTTTTTAAAGACCGCCGCCTTTGCCGCCTTAGGTTCGGGTATGGCTATCAATAGCGTATTGGCAGGTGAGGGTGCGGCGCCTGCTTTGTTCAATATCAATAAGAGTGGCGTTACGCCTAAAATGAAGCTGCGTTTCTTTTCGTATGAACTGAGGTTGCGTCATGTGTTTACGGTGGCTGCTTATTCGCGCACCACCACTCCCGATGTGCAGGTCGAAATAGAGTATGACGGCATCATCGGTTATGGCGAAGCTTCCATGCCGCCCTACCTGCAGCACGAATTGGGCACGATGGACAGCGTACTGGCTTTCTTGAAGAAAGTGCAGGATGTTATCGGGCAGTTCTCCGACCCTTTCCGGCTGGAAGATATCCTGAGTTATATAGACAGTCTCTCTGCAGGAGATTCGGCGGCCAAGACTGCGGTGGATATTGCCTTGCACGATTTGGTGGGTAAATTGTTGCAGGCCCCCTGGTATAAAATCTGGGGATTGGATAAGGAGAAAGCGCCTTCTACCACCTTTACCATCGGTATTGATACGCCCGATGTGGTGCGTGAAAAGACTAAAGAGTGTGCCGGGCAGTTCAATATCCTGAAAGTGAAGCTGGGGCGCGACAACGATAAGGAGATGATCGAGACCATCCGTTCGGTAACCGACCTGCCTATCGCCATTGACGCCAATCAGGGCTGGAAAGACAAACATTATGCGCTTGATATGATTCACTGGCTGAAAGAGAAAGGCATTGTGATGATAGAGCAGCCCATGCCTAAAGAGCAGTTGGATGATATTGCGTGGGTAACCGGGCAAAGTCCGTTGCCGGTATTTGCAGATGAATCCGTCCAACGCTTAAAGGATATAGTAGGGCTGAAAGATGCTTTTACCGGCATCAATATCAAGCTGATGAAATGTACCGGTATGCGTGAAGCATGGAAGATGGTGACACTGGCGCGTGCTTTGGGCATGAAAGTAATGGTGGGGTGCATGACCGAAACTTCGTGTGCCATTTCTGCGGCTGCACAATTTTCTCCGGCAGTTGATTTTGCCGATTTGGACGGCAGTTTGCTGATAGCCAACGACCGTTTCAAGGGAATGGAAGTTGTAAAGGGAAAGATTACACTGCCGGACTTGCCGGGTATTGGAGTCGTGAAGATATAAAAGTACGGAAATCATACGGTGACAGGTGCTCTTGATATAAACTGATTTACTTATATAATCCATGAAGAATCTGCTATATATTGTCTTTTTGTTTGTTTTTGTTTCTGCTTGCAGCACGAAACCGGAGAACAGGCCATACAGTTGGGATGATGATTTGCACCGGCGTCTGCTTACGGATTTTTGTTTGACGGAATCTCAGGTCAAGGACTATATCAGAAAGTATATCCCTGATGTAACGGACGAACAGATGCGGCAGTGGGAAGCATCCAATGCTTTGGAGTGCATGGTTCTGGATGGTGAAAAACGCTATTTCCGTAATGCCGGTCCTAATCTGTTTCGTGTGGATTCTGCCTGCTATGATATAAAGATAGCCAAAGAGGGCACTGCTCTAAGCGGAAGTGAGAAGGTGAACAAAGAGAATCTGCCCGAAGTGATTACTGCCGTGAAGAAAGAAAACAAGGCGATAGTCGCTCCTAAGCGGATGCGTGTCACTTATACGCTGACGGTAGACACTAATGCCGTTCCTGCCGGAAAGCTGGTTCGCTGCTGGTTGCCTTATCCCCGTACCGACCAGGCCCGGCAGCGGGATGTGAAGTTCATCTCTGCCAGTGAGCCGGACTATGTCCTTTCTCCGCAAGAGTGCCGGCATAGCACGCTCTATATGGAAAAGCGTGCGGTACAAGGAGAGCCTACCGTATTTTCCGAAACATTTGAATATACATCCTGCGGAGAGTGGCATAATCTGCGCGCGGAAGATGTTCTGCCTTATGATACGACTACCGCTCTTTATAAAGAGTATACCGCCGAGCGGGAGAAACACATCGTCTTCTCTCCGCGGCTGCGTGAGTTGGCTGCCAAGTTGACAGCAGGTGAAACCAATCCTTATTTAAAGGCTAAGCGCATCTTCCGTTGGATTAACGATCACTTCCCCTGGGCATCTGCCCGCGAGTATTCCACGATTGAGAATATTCCGGAATATGTATTGGACAACCGTCACGGCGATTGCGGTCAGGTCAGCCTTTTATTCATAACCTTATGCCGCATCAGCGGCATTCCCGCACATTTTCAGAGCGGGTTCATGATGCATCCCCGTGCTTGGAACCTGCACGATTGGGCGGAAGTATATTTTGAAGGCGTAGGGTGGGTGCCTGTAGACCAATCGTTCGGAATCCCGGCTTTTGCCCGCAATGCCGATGAAGAGTATTTCTTCCTGGGTGGTATCGACTCCTGGCGCATGATTGTAAATACCGATTACGGCATGCCGTTAGTGCCCGAAAAGAAGTATCCGCGTAGCGAAACCGTAGATTTCCAGCGCGGTGAGGTAGAGTGGGAAGGTGGAAACCTTTATTTTCCGCAATGGAGTTACCATATGGACATCGATTACCTTAATTATTAAGGCATGGCATACAACTTGAAAACAGATGATGTGTTGAGGCGAAACGCATCATCTGTTGAACCTCAACGCATCATCCGTTACAGGCAAACGGATGGTGCGTTTTTGTTTTGTCTATCTGTCAGTCTTTTAACAGACAGTAATCGTGCATAAATGCTAATTTGTCAGCTTCTGCCGTTAACCGCTGTTAAGTCCCAAATATTCACTGTTAAAAGAGAACAAAAAAGAGTGACAAGCGGAATAACAGAACGATTTTTGTCGTTATTTTAACGTCAGAATGTTAAATGAGATTTGAATATTAACAATTAAAGAAAATAGAAAGTAATATGAAACAGACAACAAAAAACATCCTTGGAGTTGCAGCCATTGTAGTTCTGAGTGCAGGAGTGGCCGGTGTTACCACTTATAAGATGCAGAATAAGGAAAAGTCTGCTACATTCAGCGAATTGTTCCAGCAGAACCCTAATAATTTACGGTTGGCTGCTTATAACGCGACGGATGCGCAGCCTGTTGACCTGACGCAAGCGGCAGAAAGTTCGGTTCATGCCGTAGTACATATACGTGCCAAACAGTTGAGCAAGACTCAGACAGTGCAGAGCATGCCGGATATTTTTGACTTCTTCTTCGGTGACGGTCGCGGACAGCAACGTCAGATACAGACCCAACCGCGCGTAGGTTTCGGCTCCGGCGTGATTATTTCCAAAGACGGCTATATCGTAACCAACAACCACGTGGTTGAGGGTGCTGATGAAATTACCGTGAAACTGAACGATGACCGCGAGTTGAAAGGCCGCATCATCGGTACTGACCCCAGCACCGACCTTGCGCTGATTAAGATTGAGGGTGATGATTTCCCCACAGTACCGGTAGGCAACTCCGACGAACTGAAAGTAGGTGAGTGGGTGTTGGCGGTAGGTAACCCGTTCAACCTGAACTCTACCGTAACAGCCGGTATCGTCAGTGCAAAGGCTCGTGCCATCGGCGCAACGGCGTCCAACGGACAGGCTGCGAATATCCAGTCCTTCATCCAGACGGATGCTGCCATCAATCAGGGCAACAGTGGTGGTGCGCTGGTTAATGCAAGAGGTGAGCTGGTAGGTATCAACGCCATGTTGTATTCACCGACAGGTGCATACTCCGGCTACGGCTTTGCAATCCCCACCAGTATCATGACGAAAGTTGTAGCGGACTTGAAGCAGTTCGGTACGGTACAGCGTGCTTTGCTGGGTATTACCGGTACTACACTGGGCACAGACCTGCAAATGGACGAAAGACTGGCTGAGGAAATGAAGAAGAAAGCCGACGAACTCGGTGTGAAGGAAGGTGTCTTGATTGCCGAAGTTGTAGAGGGTGGTTCTGCTGCCGATGTGTTGAAGTCGGATGACGTTATCATCGGTATTGACGGTAAGAAGGTGCATAAGTTTACCGATTTGCAGGAAGTGCTGGCTAAGCATCGTCCGGGCGATAAAGTAAAGGTGAAGGTAATCCGTGACAAGAAAGAGAAAGAGTTTGTATTGACGCTGAAGAACTCTCAAGGCAATACGAAAGTAGTGAAAGATGCCGGAATGGAACTGTTGGGTGCAGCTTTCAAGCCTGTATCTTCCGAATTGAAGAGACAACTTAACTTGGGTTACGGTTTGGAAGTAACCGGAGTGTCCAACGGTAAAATGGCAGATGCCGGTATCCGTAAGGGATTCATCATCCTCAAGGCGAACAATGTACAGATGAAGTCGGTAGAGGACATGGAGCAGGTACTGAAAGCTGCCGCCCAATCTCCCGAACAAGTGTTGTTTATCACCGGTATGTTCCCGTCGGGCAAGCGTGCAAGTTATGCTGTTGATTTGAGCCAGGAATAACAAAAACATGATAATCAGGTAAGAAGATTGTAATATAAGCAAAGAAAGATGAAAAAAAGGTGTCGGTGAATACTTACCGACATCTTTTTTGTTGTATAAGTAAGGTATAAATAAGGTGAAAAAGTTTCGGCATGTTAGTGTTGTAATAAATAATTTGTCGTAACTTTGCAACCCAAATCTGTATTATAAGAATGAGACAACTAAAAATTACCAAAAGTATCACTAACAGAGAGAGCGCTTCTCTTGACAAGTATTTGCAGGAAATCGGTCGCGAAGACCTCATTACAGTCGAAGAAGAGGTAGAGCTCGCTCAGCGCATCCGCAAGGGTGACCGTGTTGCACTGGAGAAATTGACACGTGCCAATCTGCGTTTCGTTGTATCTGTAGCCAAACAGTACCAGAACCAGGGTTTGAGTTTGCCCGACTTGATTAACGAGGGTAATTTAGGACTGATTAAGGCTGCCGAAAAGTTCGATGAGACACGTGGTTTCAAGTTCATCAGTTATGCAGTATGGTGGATACGTCAGTCCATTTTGCAGGCTTTGGCAGAGCAGTCGCGTATTGTGCGTCTTCCCTTGAACCAGGTAGGCTCGCTGAATAAAATCAGCAAGGCTTTCTCCAAGTTCGAGCAGGAAAACGAACGTCGCCCGTCGCCCGAAGAACTTGCCGATGAACTGGAAATCCCTGTTGACAAAATCTCCGATACGCTGAAGGTTTCCGGCCGCCATATTTCGGTAGACGCGCCTTTCGTTGAAGGAGAAGACAACAGCTTGCTCGATGTGCTGGTCAACGACGACTCTCCTATGGCCGACCGCTCTTTGGTGAACGAGTCTCTTGCGAGGGAAATTGATAGAGCTCTTTCTACGTTAACCGATAGGGAAAAAGAAATCATACAGATGTTTTTCGGTATCGGACAGCAGGAAATGACATTAGAGGAAATCGGCGACAAATTCGGTCTCACACGTGAGCGTGTCCGCCAGATTAAGGAAAAAGCAATCAGAAGATTAAGACAAAGTAATCGTAGTAAATTGCTCAAATCTTATTTGGGATAAATAAGAATATCGGTTTCTGACAAATAAAAGAAATTAAGAAAACCGGTCTGTCCAGAGTGGATGGCCGGTTTTTTTATTATCTTTGCCCCATTAAACAATCAAAAAGAAGTTATGAAGCACATAAAAATAGTATTTGCAGTGATGCTCGTATTTACTTTGTGTACAGCGTTTACAATGAAAAGCCATAAGCCTGTTTATGCTTTTGGCGTAGCGGCGTCTTTCAATGATTCGGTAGTGTATTGTACGGAAATCCAAGTATTGGACAGTACGGCACTGGACAAGAACGGTTTTTTGCCCAAGCGTGACTTGTACAGCTATCAATTGAAAAACTATCTGGAATACGATTTGAAGAAACCCGATTATACGTGTATGATCTATTTCAGTGAGAATAAAAAGAAACTGGAAAAGGAAGCTGTCAAGGTAAAGGCGAAGTATAAGAAGAGCACAATGGTGTTGCAGGCTATTACGTCGGATAAGTTCAGTTTTAAGAAGCCGGAAGAGTAATCGGTGCGTTGCAACAATTATACGATACCTATGAGAATGAAGCTTTATACATTGCTGTGCATATCTTTTTTCCTTTTGTTTACGGCTTGTAATCAAGATGATGATCCGGTGCCACCTGAGGTAGGAAGTAGAACCGTGCTTGTTTACATTGTAGCGGATAATAACTTGTCGTCATTTGCGAAGGAAGATGTGGAAGAGATGATTGCAGGCATGGAATCCGTTGATTTGTCATCCAGTAACTTGCTGGTATATCAGGATGACAGGGTAGCACCAGTTTTGTTCCGGATCTCTAGAAACAAGAAAGGGCGTTTGGAGAAGGAGATAATCAAGGAGTATGCAGAGCAGGTATCCACGAAGGCCTCTGTGATGAAGGAGGTAATGCACCGTGCTTTCTATGAATATCCGGCAGACAGTTACGGTTTGGTTTACTGGTCGCACGCAGACGGCTGGATTCCTTATCCGGTACCTTCGGCTTCTACACGCTGGATAGGGCAGGATACAGGAGAGGGGCAGGATAACCGTATGAATATATCTGACTTTGTTGATGTATTGGATGACGGGATGCCTCACTTTGACTTTATAATGTTTGACGCATGCTTTATGATGTCTGTAGAAGTGGCTTATGAGGTGCGTAATTATACCGATTATTATATCGGTTCGCCTACGGAGAATCCGGGTCCGGGCGCTCCTTATGACAAGGTTGTTCCTTATATGTTTAAACCGGGCGCGGCTGCACAAATGGCAGAAGCCTACTTTAATCATTATAAGGATAATTATAAAGCAGGAGAGGGTATCTCGAATGCAAACTGGACAGGCGGAACTTCCATTTGCGCTGTAAGGACAGATGCGTTGGATGATTTGGCGGATGTGACAGGGCAACTCTTGGAGCGCGCGGACAACGAAAGCGTGTCTTCCTTTAATACGGTGTTTGATTATGATAAGCGGGATATGGAAGAAGGACATGTTGGTTACTATGATTTCTCGCAGATGATGGAAATGCGGCTGGATGCCGATGCTTATGTTGCTTGGAAGAATGTGTTTGATGCTTCTATTGTCTATTGGAATACTACAGATAAAAATTACTCCATGTTCAAAAGAATGTTTTCAATGGAAGGAACAAACGGCATTACGCATTATATCCCCCTTTCGGTTGATTCCAAAGCTGCTGAGGCTTACCGTTCCATGGCTTGGTATAAAGCTGCGGGACTCGAAAATATGGGCTGGTAGTATGTAGTAGGAATAGAAAGGACTTTGAATATGATATGGTTATAATGGAGATGCGTCCGAGAGGATGCATCTCTTTTTTTATGTTTTTCGTTATATTTTATAACTTGCAATGATTAAACTGCATGTTTTTAATAATAGCTTATTCTTCTTGTTATACAGGTATAATATATTATTAAATAGTATATTAACATTATTTTCCTAAGGAAACTATTTTATATTGGAAATTATTACTTCCTTTGCAGTATCAAACTAAAAAGAAAGAAATATGAAATATGTAATTATCGGTGGCGTTGCAGGTGGAGCCACGGCTGCTGCCCGGTTAAGAAGAATAGATGAGCAAGCTGAAATCATTTTATTGGAGAAAGGCAAATACATTTCCTATGCCAATTGCGGATTACCTTATTATATAGGCGGTGTTATCGCCGATCGCGAAAAACTATTGGTTCAGACTCCCGCATCATTCGGTAAACGTTTCCGTATCGATGTGCGGGTAGAGAACGAAGTAATCGCAATCGATCCGGAAAAGAAAACATTGACTATTCGTAAAGCAGATGGAAAGGAATATGAAGAAACCTATGACAAACTTCTGCTTTCTCCGGGAGCCAATCCGGTGAAACCGCCTTTGGAAGGCATTGATTCGGAAGGTATCTTTACGCTTCGCAATGTAGAAGATACCGACCGGATTAAGGCTTATATCACAGACAAGCAAGTAAAACGCGCAGTTGTAGTAGGCGCAGGCTTCATCGGACTTGAGATGGCGGAAAACCTGCATCATGCGGGAGTTACGGTTTCTGTTGTAGAGATGGGCAATCAGGTTATGGCGCCTATCGACTTCTCCATGGCTGCACCTATTCACCGGCATCTGATCGAAAAAGGCGTTTCTCTTTATCTGGAAGAGGGCGTTACCCGTTTCCAGCGTACTGAAGAGGGAATTACCGTTTTTCTGAAAAGCGGAAAAACGATTCCTGCCGATATGGTATTGCTTTCTATCGGTGTGCGTCCGGCAACGGCATTGGCGCAACAGGCAGGTTTGGAGTTGGGCGAAACGGGCGGTATCCGGGTAGACGAGCACTTGGAAACTTCCGTAAAAGACATCTATGCTGTGGGCGATGCCATTGAATATCCCCATCCGCTGACCGGAAAACCGTGGCTCAACTATCTGGCCAATCCGGCAAACCGTCAGGGACGCATCGTTGCCGATAATATGGCCTTGGGCAATACCACATCCTACGAAGGAGCTATCGGTACATCCATCGCCAAAGTCTTTGATATGACGGTAGCCTCTACCGGACTTGCCGCCAAGCGTCTGAAACAATGGGGTATGGAGTATCAAAGCTCGGTAACCCATTCTGCTTCGCATGCAGGTTATTATCCCGATGCGTTGCCTCTGACCTTGAAACTGACGTTCCATCCGAAAACCGGAAAACTCTATGGAGCGCAATGCATAGGCTACGAGGGAGTGGATAAGCGCATCGACCAGATAGCGGGACTTATCAAACATGGAGGAACCGTTTACGATTTGATGGAAACGGAGCACACCTATGCACCGCCTTTCTCATCGGCAAAAGACCCTATTGCCATAGCCGGATACGTGGCTTCCAATATTATCAGCGGCGCCATGCCGGTTATTTCCTGGCGCGAACTGGCAGAGAAGAAAGACGAAGTAATGCTGATAGATACCCGTACCCCTGAAGAATTCTCGTTCGGAACGATTCCGGGAGCTGTCAATATCCCGCTGGACGAGATGCGCGACCGTTTGTCGGAAATACCGGCGGATAAGCCCGTCGTGCTTTTCTGTGCCGTAGGTTTGCGCGGATATTTGGCACAACGTATTCTGATAGGACGCGGTTATCGCAATACGGCCAACTTGATAGGCGGATATAAGACCTATTCTACAGCAGTGGCGCCCATTCCTGCTCCTACGGCATCATCGCCGGCTCAGCCTGCTGCATCCGCTCCGTCGCAATCGGTACAGAGCGGTTCTGCCAAAGAGCCTTTGAGGGTTAATGCCTGCGGCCTGCAATGTCCCGGCCCTATCATGCAGGTAAAGAAAGCCATGGACAGCATCGCTCCGGGCGAGCGGGTGGAAATTGTGGCGACCGATGCCGGATTCGCACGTGATGCTTCTGCCTGGTGTGCCACTACGGGCAACAAGCTGATAGAGAAAAAGGAAGAAAAAGGACGCTACACGGTATTGCTTGAAAAAGGCGATGAGGCTTGTGCCTGCCCGTCGTCTCTTCCGGCAGCAGGCGGACGGGGAAAAACTTTAATTCTTTTTAGCGATGATTTAGACAAGGCTTTAGCTACCTTTGTACTCGCTAACGGCGCAGCGGCAACCGGACAGAAAGTGTCGATATTCTTCACCTTCTGGGGATTGAATGTCTTGAAGAAGATACAGAAACCCCGGACAGAGAAAGATATTTTCGGAAAGATGTTCGGTATGATGCTTCCGTCCAGTTCATTGCGGCTGAAACTGTCCAAAATGAATATGATGGGCTTGGGCAGCAGGATGATGCGCTTCCTGATGAAGCGGAAAGGAATAGATTCTTTGGAATCGTTGCGTTCTCAGGCGTTGGCGCAAGGAGTTGAGTTTATTGCTTGTCAGATGTCTATGGATATGATGGGCATCCGGCGCGAAGAATTGCTGGACGAAGTTACCATAGGCGGTGTGGCGACCTATATGGAGCGCGCGGACAAGGCGAATGTGAATCTATTTATATAAACGGAATAATGGAAACTTTATGTAGAATCCGCGATATTTACCGGGCGATAGCCGAGTTTGAAGTAAAATTCATGCAGGAGTTTGACTTGTCGTTGAATGAGGGTATGCTGTTGTGTACCCTGCTCAATACGCCCAAACTCACCTCCAGCGAGATAGCGGAAGCGCTCGGACTGTCAGCTTCCAATACTTCCAAGGTAATCCGCTCGGTAGAGGACAAGAAGCTGATTACCCGACTGGTGGGAAAAACGGATAAGCGTCAGATGCACTTTGCACTGACGCCGGAAGGGAAGAGCCGTATTACGGTTATAAAAAACAGCACTCCCGAAATTCCGGCCCTATTGCAGGAGATTGTTTAGAGAGAGGCTTTCCGGTTTATTCATGGTGATACGGCCCGCCGTTCAGTATGGTCATGGCACGGTATAACTGCTCCACAAAAATAAGTCTTATCATCTGATGCGAAAAGGTCATGCGCGAAAGAGACAGCTTTTCGTGTGCCGCTTCATAGACTTTGGGTGAGAAGCCGTAAGGGCCGCCAATAATAAAAACCAGCCGTTTGTTTACGGTGTTCATCTTGCGCTTCATATAGTCTGCGAACTCTATGGAGCGCATTTCTTTTCCGCCCTCATCCAGTAGCACCACCACATCGCCCGGTTGGAGCGCTTTCAGTATCAGTTCGCCTTCTTTTTCTTTTTGTACGTCTGCGGAGAGGCTTTTGGTATTTTTCAGTTCCGGGATAACTTCCATATCGAACGAGAGATAGCGTCGCGTGCGCTGTATGTAGTCATTGATGGCTGTAATAAAGTGCTGTTCTACGGTTCGTCCTACGACGAGCAAGGTCATTTTCATATGAATTACTGATTTTCGTGCAAAAATAATCCTTTCCTGTGAGAATGTCGCTTTTCTTTTCTTGTTATTTATAAGATTTGCTTACCTTTGCCTATCATTAATACTTGTGAAAATGAATAAACGAGTAGTAATATTATGGCTCTGCTTCTTTGTCTGGACAGTTTCGCTTATGGCACAAGACGTACCGGCAGGAGTGGTCGCCGCCTTTAAAAAAGGAAATTCTCAGGAACTGAACGGGTATCTGAGTGATAAAGTGGAACTGATTCTGGAGAGTCGTTCAATCAATGTCGACAATCAAGCGGCAGAGAAAAAGATGGCATCTTTCTTTTCAGGTAATCGGGTGAGCGGTTTTACGGTGAATCACCAGGGAAAGCGCAATGAGTCGAGTTTCATAGTCGGTACGTTGACAACCGCGAACGGAAACTTCCGGGTGAATTGTTTCTTTAGAAAAGTGGCAGGCAAATATGTGATACACCAAATAAGAATAGATAAGACAAATGAATAAGGAAGAAGAATTGATTGACAGGCTGATTGACCTGGCCTTTGCCGAAGATATAGGCGATGGTGACCATACCACCCTTTCGTGCATTCCTGCTACGGCAATGGGCAAATCCAAGCTTTTGATTAAAGAAGCCGGTATTCTTGCCGGTATCGAGGTAGCTAAAGAAGTGTTCCGTCGTTTCGACCCCACCATGAAAGTGGAAGTATTCATCAATGACGGTACTGAAGTGAAACCGGGCGACGTGGCTATGGTTGTGGAAGGCAAGGTGCAGTCTTTGTTGCAGACCGAACGCCTGATGCTGAACATTATGCAGCGTATGAGCGGCATCGCTACCATGACCCATAAGTATGCCGAGAAGCTGAAAGGTACGAATACCCGTGTGCTCGATACCCGTAAGACGACTCCGGGCATGCGTATTCTGGAAAAGATGGCTGTGAAGATAGGTGGCGGCGTAAACCATCGAATCGGTCTGTTCGACATGATTCTGCTGAAAGACAATCATGTTGACTTCGCCGGCGGTATCGACAAGGCCATTACCCGTGCCAAGGAATATTGCAAGGAGAAGGGCAAGGACCTCAAGATAGAAATTGAAGTACGCAACTTCGACGAACTGCAACAGGTACTCGATTTGGGTGGCGTAGACCGTATCATGTTCGATAACTTTACACCCGAAATGACGAAGAAAGCCGTAGAAATGGTAGCAGGCCGTTATGAAACGGAATCTTCCGGCGGCATCACCTTTGACACTCTGCGCGACTATGCCGAATGCGGCGTAGACTTTATCTCGGTAGGTGCTTTGACGCATTCCGTAAAAGGATTGGACATGAGCTTCAAAGCCTGCTGATAAAGGCGATATAATACAGGAGAAAGCCTCTCATAGGGAATGCTGCCCGTCAGGGCAGATCTGT
The DNA here is from genome assembly GCF_040928965.1 of Bacteroides sp. 2201st1_D9_2201SCRN_220225. Classification (NCBI taxonomy): domain Bacteria; kingdom Pseudomonadati; phylum Bacteroidota; class Bacteroidia; order Bacteroidales; family Bacteroidaceae; genus Bacteroides; species Bacteroides sp. 2201st1_D9_2201SCRN_220225. The sequence goes on from NZ_JBCODG010000018.1 coordinate 24,238, forward strand.
GAGAGGCTTTTTTCTTATGTTATAAAGGGCAAATGATGAAACGGAAAGATATGGATAACCTTATTCTTTAACTTCTTTTTAGAGATTCTATTGCAGCATTCTGCCGGATGCTGCGTCTAACTAACAAACGACGCGAAGAGGCGTCCGTAAAACGAGCACTGACATTGGAAAATGAGATAGAACTGATAGAGGGCTGCCGGGCAGGAAAGGATTCCGCACGAAAGGAACTTTACACTCTCTATTCCAAGCAGATGCTGGCGGTATGCTACCGTTATACGGGCGATATGGATGCGGCGCACGATGTTTTGCACGATGGCTTTATCAAAATCTTCACCCGCTTCACGTTTCGCGGTGAATGTGCATTGGGCACGTGGGTAACGAGGGTGATGGTGACACAAGCTATCGACTATCTGCGACGGAAGCATCGTTTCAGCCAACTGGTGGTAAACGAAGAACAACTTCCCGATGTGCAGGACGAAGCGAGTATTGCCGAAAGCGGAAGCCGGCTTTCAGAGGAAGTGTTGATGGCGTTCGTGGCGGAACTTCCCGACGGCTGCCGTACCGTGTTCAACTTGTATGTGTTCGAGGAGAAGTCGCACAAGGAGATTGCGGAACTGCTTCATATCAAGGAGCATTCGTCTACCTCGCAGTTGCACCGTGCCAAGTGTATGTTAGCAAAAAGAATTAAAGAATATACTGAATATGAGAGAAAAAGATGAAATAACCGGATTGTTCCGCAGCCGTCTGTCCGGTACAGAGATGACGGTACGCGATGGCTTTTGGGAGCAGTTGCAGGAAGACGCGGCATCTTCGGCTGCAGGCCGGAAGAGAGCGGCTGTTCTTTCTCCTAAATATTATCGGGTGGCAGCCGCCGCATCCGTTATATTTGTGCTGGGAGCCGCTTCGGCCGCTTTCTGGTATTTCTCTCCGAAAGAGGAGATAAAGGAAGCTTTTACGCAAGTGGCTGCTTTGACGCCGGAAGGTAGTCTGGACGGAGATGTGGTGCAGGAATCTTTTCCATCTATCCATCAGGCAACCCCGATGGTACGGAATTCCGGTACAAAACAACCTGTCAATGGAATTCCCGCAGGCATGACTGCCCAATCGGAAACTGAGGGCGAGTCCGTTTCCGTCCGGCTTTCCATCACTATCAGGCAGCGGGTGCAGCAGGCCGGTGACAGTTACTTCAACAATAATGCCGTTGCACAAACCGGCAGTTCTTATCAGAACGCCACCGGTCGGGTAAGTTCTGCTTCGGACACCTTTTCCGCTGTTCCTGCGGAAGAAGAGCAGGCAACTACTCCTTTAAAATACCGGAAATCGCGTAAGTGGGCGTTGAAAGCAGCTCTTGGAACCTCTCTTCCTAAAGGGGACTACAATATGCCGCTGACGGCGGCCGTTACAGTGGAACGTAGTCTGAACAGCCGGTTCGCGTTGGAAACGGGTATTCTGTATAATCGTTTGCATGCCGACCGCACGCTCCATACTTTAGGGATTCCCGTAAAATTGAATATGACATTGGCAAGTACTCCCAAACTCGATTTATATGCCACTGTAGGCGGAACTGCCGAAAAGTGCATTGCCGGCGCTGCGGATAACGGCTTTAATGCGGAACCCGTTCAACTGTCAGTAGCGGCAGGAGTAGGGGTGCGTTACAGATTGAATGAGCGGTTTGCTTTGTTTGCCGAGCCTTCGGTTTCCCACCATTTCGGTACGGACTCCGAAACCGGAACCTTGCGGACGGAACGCCCTACGAACCTGAATCTTTTGTGTGGAGTGCGTATGACTTATTAACCTTAAATACAACAATGAAATGAATGCTCTCTGTAAACTATATAAATACGGATATCTGATACTTGCAATGGCAGCTTGCCTTATGCTTGCATCCTGCGGTAAAGAATCGCTGGATTACAATCATCCGGATGTAGATTTGTTTGTAAAACAACTGAAAACCGGCAAATACTCTACTCAAAGTCCTGAAGGACTGAGTAATGTTCCCAAATTTGCCAAAGAAGATATTGAAGAACTCCTGAAGTATGCCGAGGATTTGACGGTAATACCTTCTTTTCCGTTGGCTCCCGTATCCTATTCGGCAGGCGGAAAACTGCGGTTAGGCGAATGTATCCTGTGGACGGTGGAAACGATTCGTTTGGGACATAATGCTTCGATGGGGTGTAAGATGGTGCATACCGATGCCGAGAATTATGAAGGCATCTACTTTCTGACCGATGAGGAGGTGCTCGATGCAGCCGCCCGTTACCGTCGTTGGTGGGAAGGCCGGAAATATCCGCGTACCATGTGGACTATAGACCCTTGCTACGACGAACCGCTTTGCGGAAGCAGCTATATGTGGTGGTGAGATTAGGTATAAAGTGTAAGGTATAAAAAAACAATCGGGTGAAGTATTCTATTCTCTTTTTGGGGTTGCTTTGTGCGGTAGCCTTTCCTCTTTACGCTCAAGAGTGGACGCCGCAGGACTCTTTGCGCCTGCACCGGTTGCTGAATGGCGGGGAAGAGATGAAGCTGAATCCGGATGTATTGAAGGAAATGGGCGTTGATGCTCCTTTGGGCTCTCCAAAGGCTGATGTAAGTAAGACGTGGATGGACTTTGATGCTTCCTTACCCGCAATGCCTCGGATGCCGGAGAAAAAGGTAGTGCTTACCTTACGGCCTTATACCGCAAACACCAAATACAACTGGGATCCCGTCTATCAGAAGAAGATTACGGTGAACAAGAATACATGGCGGGGCAATCCGTTCTACGAACTGACCAGACTCAAAATCTATACAGACTGGGCAAAGCGTCCGTTGGATGCCGGGCCGCGTGAGAGTATCGAACAGATAGAAGCTACCGGTTTGCGCTATATGGTGACCGAACGTGCCAACAATATGGCAGTGGGGAGTTGGCGAAGTGTCGGCGGCGGTGGCATTGCAGGTGATTTCATGCGTCCTTTTACAAAAGATTTCTGGAACAGGAAAGCTGCCAGACGCCGTGCACGTACTTTGGAAGTATTAAGAACCTACGGCGATTCCATAACTGCCCGTCGTAAAGAGACGATTATCAAATAGGGATATTCCGCTTTGAGTATTGAACTTTATTTCTCCGCTTCTTGTTTTCATAAAAATAAACCTTTAAAGGATAAATTAATGAATAGAATAACTTCTTTGTTTGGAATAAAATATCCCGTCATCCAAGGTGGTATGGTGTGGTGCAGTGGCTGGCGGTTGGCGTCGGCAGTAAGTAATGCCGGTGGCTTAGGCTTGTTGGGAGCAGGTTCCATGCACCCCGAAACATTACGTGAGCATATACGGAAGTGCCGTGCGGCTACGCATCATTCGTTTGGAGTGAACATTCCTTTAATGTATCCCCAGATAGAGGAAATCATGCAGATAGTGGTAGATGAGGGGGTGCGTATCGTGTTTACTTCTGCCGGAAACCCCAAGACATGGACCGGTTGGTTGAAGCAGCATGGCATTACAGTGGTGCATGTTGTTTCGTCATCGAGTTTTGCCATGAAAGCCGAGGCTGCCGGTGTAGATGCCATTGTGGCCGAAGGATTTGAAGCCGGTGGGCATAACGGGCGCGAAGAGACAACTACGCTTTGCCTGATACCTGCTGTACGTGCAGTTACCTCACTGCCTTTGATTGCTGCCGGCGGCATTGCTACCGGTGAGGCGATTCTTGCCATGCGTGCTTTGGGGGCTGAGGGTGTTCAGGTGGGTACGCGGTTTGCTTTGACCGAAGAAAGCTCAGCCAGCGAAGTGTTTAAAGAATATTGCCTGCATCTGAAAGAGGGGGATACCCGTTTATTATTGAAGAAACTATCTCCGGTACGTCTGGCCCGCGGTAATTTTCAGCAGGCAGTAGCGGCGGCTGAGGCTGTCGGGGCTACGGAGGAGGATTTACGTATCCTTTTGTCTAAAGGACGTGCCAAACGCGGTATTTTTGAAGGAGACCTTGAAGAGGGCGAACTTGAAATAGGTCAGGCTTCCGCCTTGCTCAATGAGAAAGGAATACAGACGGTAGCAGAAGTGATGGACGAACTGGTAACAGGTTATCAGCGGGCATGCGAAACGCTTGCCGCCAATGTTTGCGAGCGTTGGGACGTTTGACAGTTGATATAAACGATTTTGCCTATAGTGAAAAATCCTTTTGATGTACATTGTACCGGATTTCCACTATAGGCAAAATTATATGACAGCAAGCCTGCCTTTATCCTTTAGGGGGAATGTTCGGAGCTTTACCGCTGTTGTTGCTGTTGTTTGCTGACGGAGCATTGCCCGTGGGAGACGCAACGCTTTCGTTTGCAGTGGCCGAAGCGGTTGTTCCGGCAGTTGCCGTAGCCGTGGCGGTTTTGTCTGCAACTTGTGCAGCCGGTTGTTCTTCCCAATGGAACGGTTCGAAAGTGCTGTTAGGGTCAACCCAGCTCGGCTTCTTGGAAGCGTAGATGATGAACGGAGCAATCACCACGATAAGTGCGCCGATGATAAGTACGGAGAACCATACGGTATTGCTGCCGGTAGAAATCTGGCTGGGCGGGATGAAGCTCAGTACGAATGCAAGCAGTGAGCCGCAGAAGCCGAGACTGCCTACAAGCCACATCAGGCCGTTACCGCCTTTACCGATACGGAACGGACGGTTCAGTTTCTTCATCTTATAACGCAATACGATGGCTCCGGAGAACATCAGCATATACATGATGAGGTAAAGGACCACCGTCAACTGTGAAAGAATCTGGTAGAAACTCTGTACCGAAGGCATCACCACAAACAGAAGACTTAATACGGTTACAGCGCCACCCTGTACGAACAGAATGTTCTTTTGTACACCCAGCTTGTTTGTTTTCTGGAAGAACGGGGGCATATAACCTGCCTTGCCCACGGCAAAGATACCTTTGGACGGACCGGCAACCCATGTCAGCACACCTGCCAGCACGCCGAACGCCAGTGCAACGGCTATAACCGGCGACAGCCAGGAAGCATGGATGTAACGGAAGTAATTGTCGAAACCTACCAGCAGACTTTGTGTAAGGCTGATGTCCTTGGCCGGAATAATGACACCCAGAGCGAATGTGCCCAACACAAAGATAAGCACCGTAATCAGTGCACCGATAAACACAGCCTTCGGATAGTTTTTGGACGGATTGTTTACATCCTTCACGTGGATACCGCCCATCTCCATACCTGCATAAAAGAGGAAGATACTTGCGGCAAGCACCACATTGTCAAAGTTCGTCAGGTCGGGGAAAAAGCTGCTGTGGAAGTCCATATTGGAATGTCCGCCTGTGGCAAGGTAGATAATGCCGAGGACAATCAGTAATCCGGCAGGGATGATTGTACCTACCAGACCGCCGACTTTGGCTACCTTTCCTACCCAGCTCATACCTTTCAGGGAGATGAAAGTTGCCAGCCAGTAGATAACGAGCACCACGGCCAGCGTGTAGTACTTGTTGTTTGCCAGCGACATGTCGTGTACGTCGTTCATGCCGATGAAAGCGATGGACACAGCACCGAACGTCAGTACCGTAGGATACCAGATTGTACTTTCAATCCACTGCACCCAGATAGCGAGGAAGCCGAGTTTCTTTCCGTAGGCTTCACCCACCCAGCGGAACACACCGCCTTGTTTGTCTTGAAACATTGCAGCCAGTTCCGCAGCCACGAGTGACGTAGGGATAAGAAAGACAATGGCTGCAAATAAATAATAGAAGGCCGAACTCATTCCGTACACGGCCTCGGCGGGCAGTCCACGCAGGGATACTACAGCCGTCACATTCATGATTGCCAGGGTAAACACTCCCAGCTTCACTGTTTGTTTAATATTTGCCATAAGTTAAGGTTTTTGGTGAAAAATATATTCGAAATCAGCGTTTATAACAACCCTTGGGAACAGTTGTTCCCGGCGGGTAGAGGAAAATCCCGGCTTTAACAATTAAGGAGCGCTCTTTGCCGGTTCCTGTTCTATCTTTTTGTAATAGTCTTGCTTTTCCTTGTTGCGCCGCTCTACCAGGCTCGTTACGTATACTGTGAAAATGGGGAACATCATCATGCCCAGCGCTGCCAGCAGCACGGACAGTACCCGCCCTGTGACGGTGACCGCTATTATATTGGAGCCTACCGTAGTTACATCCATGAACGCCCACCACAAGGCGTCGCCATACCCCTTTACCAGAGGATTGCTCCCATGCTCCATGACGTAGAATGCAAGGCTTGAGAAATAGACGGTAGCCAGCAGCATTGTCAGGTAAGATACGAACAAGCCCGATGCGCGGTTGTACGTCAGCCATCCCACCACGATGGCCATGGCATAGCCGCCCCGTACCAATGGGATGAAACGCAGCATATAGGTGACTTCGGGTGAGAAAGTCCAGCCCATATAGGCAATGATATTCTGATAAGGAATAGCTACCAGCAGAAAGATGAAATGAGTGGCTACATAACGCATCTTGTCTGTTGCCAGGAACCATTCCAGTACAAAGTCCGCCAGGAACAATGCGCAAATCCATAGCTGTACTTCCATGTACACCGATTGCTCGTAGAAGGGGATGCCTTTGAACGTATCAATGGAGATGCTGATAACCAGGAACAGCGAAAGCAGCAGGATGATAACATGCAATATGCCGTATATCCCTTTCTTTCGTAAAACGAATTCCGATAGAGCCATTTTCATAATGAAGGTCTGTTTGGTTACGGAATTGCCGTCGGCAACCCGTAATTCATCATTAAAGAGGTTGCCCCTCAGCGTCCGTAACGTTTTCGGAGCAACCTTGGAAAAAAGAGTACGAGAGATTATTCTGTAATTGTCACATTGTCGCCGTTGAATACGCCCAGGCCGAGCTTGTTCATGATGAACTTGACGGCCAGTTGCGCCTTGACGGAGTTACCGGCTTCGTCCAACGGTGGAGCGAAAGCGGAAACGCCCATCACACCGGGCAATACGGCCATTACGCCACCGCCTACGCCGCTCTTGGCAGGTATGCCGGCAGTGTACATCCAGTCGCCCGAATGCTCGTAGAAGCCCACGGTAGAAATCATTGAAGTGATTTTCGGTGCGAGCCCCGCATCGAATACGCTTTGTCTGGTAACGGGATTGACGCCGTTGTTGGCAATCGTTCCGGCTGCAATGCCCAATTGTTCGGCTGTGATGCCCAGCGAGCATTGGCGGGTATAAAGGTCGAGCGCCACATCCGGATCGTCGTAGATACGGTTGTAATTCTTCAATAACCAGGCAATGGAGCGGTTGTTGAAGTTCGTAGCCGTTTCCGATTTGTACAGTTCGTCGATGAGTTGCGGAGCGGAGCCGCACAGTTCTGTGATATTCTGTACAATGGCATCCCACTTCTTGTCCGGATTGCCCACCGGCTGTACCATGGAGCAAGCGGAGATAGCGCCTGCATTTACCAACGGTGTAGAGGGATGGTCGTTTTCCAGCAAAATGGCAATGATAGAGTTGAACGGCAGTCCTGTTGCATCGGCGCCAATCATATCCAGCACTTTCTGTGCACCGTATTGGCGCAGGATAAGTATGGCGGTATGCACTTTTGAAACGGATTCTATGCCGAAGCGGTAGTCCGTATCTCCGATATTGATGGTTTGTCCGTTCATCAGGCAGATGCTGAGGCCGAACAGCTTGGAGTCTATGTTGGCAAGGTACGGAATATAATCCGCATTCTTGCCGCCGGTTTGTTCTTTCACCTCATTGTAGGCTTCCAGGGCAACTTCCTTGATTTGAGAGATTGATATTTTCTTTTCCATAATCTATATATAGAGAGAGTTTATATGGAATAAGGAATAGGAGACTGGAGTTTCAATCTCCTAAAGCCTTATCCGATACATGGTTTAATGTATAAGCGGTAAGCTGATTCTTGCTTTATTATTTTTTGTGGTGTCTTCCGCCGTGATTGAAGATTTTGCTTTCTACCGGCAGATTCTTATCCTGTGCCATACGGGTGGGAGTGGGGTAATCCAGTTTCTCCAGTTCGACAATGGCGTTTTTGATGTCGCCCAGCAGCATATCTGCCATGTCGCGGCTAAATCCCTGGCGGACAACGACACGCATTACTACGTAATCTTCCAGTTTGGAAGGCAGTGTATAGGCAGGAACCATCCAGCCTTGTTGCGAGAGTTTATCCTGCAAGTCATACAGGGTCCATTTGGCGGTCTTTGCATACTCCGGTTTCAAGTACCAGATGAACAACGGGTTCACTACTTCATCGGAATAATTCACGAACGGAGCCATTTTTCCGATTTCGTCGTGGATATACTTGGCGATTGTGAGCGAATTGTACTGTACTTCTTTGTACCCCTGGAATCCTAAGCGGATAAACTGGTAATACTGTCCTAAAATCTGTGCGGCAGGACGGGAGAAGTTCAAACCGACTTGCGTGATATTGGCGCCGAGATAATTTACGCTGAATGACATCTCTTCGGGCAGATACTCTTTGCCTTTCCAGCAAACCCAGCCCAGACCCGGATAGACCAAGCCGAACTTGTGACCGCTGACACTGATGGAAAGCACCCATTTCAAACGGAAGTCCCACTTTTTCTCCGGATACAGGAACGGGAGGATGAAACCGCCGCTGGCAGCGTCTACGTGGATGGGAATGTCGTAGCCGGTCTTGGCATTGTATGCGTCGAGCGCTTTGTCGAGCGCTTCAACATCGTCATTCAGTCCTGTCCATGTAACCCCCTGGATAGGTACGATACAGATGGTGTTCTCGTCACACATTTTCAGGGCTTCTTCAGGGTCGAGTGTGGTTTTGTCAAGAGTCAGGGGCACTTCGCGCATTTCAATCTGCCACAGTTGGGCAAACTTTTCCCATACCACCTGGAAACCGGTGGAGATAACGAAGTTCGGCTTATCGAACGGTTTGCCTTGCGCCTGACGTTTCTTGCGCCAGCGCAGCCATGCAGCTACACCGCCCAGCATACACGCTTCGGAAGAACCGATGGCGAGCGCGCCTGTTTTCCAGGTATCTTTTTCCGGAGAGTTCCACAAGTTGGCGACGATGTTGATACATTTACCGTTCATTACGGCGATGCGGGGATACTCGGTTTCGTCGATGTAGTTGATGTTGATGGCTTCGTTCATCAGCTTGGTTGCGTATTCGTCCATATAGGTGGTGACGAATGTAGCCAGGTTCAGACGGGGCTGTGTTTGGGCGAAGGTCTCATCCTTCACCATCTGGTAAGCGATTTCGGGAGTAGTAGGTCCGTCTGGTATTTTTTCTACCGGTGAGGGTTGCAACATACGGTTTGAGCCGAATACATCTGTCTTGGCATCTCCTTTTCTGAAATTCAAATCTTCCATATAACTGTAAGTTTTTAAAGGTTTAGGCGGCGGGGACTTTCCCCGTCGAATTTTCCACAACAACGACCCCCGCGAAAGAAAGTTCCGCCGTTTTACATTATTTGGCGTTTATTAAAAGGGCGGGGCGGAAATCCTGGCGCTCTACCGGCTGTTGCTTTTTAATTATCGCTTATTCTATCCGAACATTCTGTTGCATCGCTTGTTGTCCTTCCACTAACTAATCCGCTTTTTAAATTATGAAGATTAATACCGGACAAGGAACCATTCCTCTTATTACGCTTATAGGTATCTGGTCTGTTTCTGCACTGACCTCATTGCCGGGCTTGGCTGTTTCGCCTATTTTGGGAGAACTTTCTACGATTTTTCCCCATGCCACGGAGTTGGATATACAGATGTTGACTTCTTTGCCTTCCTTGCTGATTATCCCTTTTGTACTATTGGCAGGTAAATTGGCGGAGAAACGCGATTTTATCCGTTTGCTGCGGGTGGGGCTTTGGCTGTTTGCAGCGAGCGGTCTACTTTATTTGTTTTCTTCCAGGATGTGGCAGCTAATGGCTGTCAGCGCTTTGCTCGGTATCGGGGCAGGATTGATTATTCCGCTTTCTACAGGATTGATTTCACGGTATTTTACGGGAGAGTATCGCGTCAGGCAGTTTGGCTATAGCTCTGCCATAACCAATATGACGCTGGTGGTGGCTACGGCTGTAACGGGGTATCTGGCAGAGGTGCACTGGCGTTTGCCTTTTGCCGTTTATCTGTTGCCGTTGATTTCTTTAGTTCTTTCGGCTTATTTAAAGAAGGATGCGGCTTCGGTAACAATCAAGCAGGCGGCGGCTATCATTCCTCCCATTCAATCTACGCCTGTAATTTCCGGTAAATATGGCATACACATATGCCATCTTGTTCAGTTAATGTTATTCTATGGGTTGGTTACTTATGTAGTTCTTGCGGTTACTTTTAACTTGCCTTTCTTGATGGAAGCGCATCACTTTTCAAGCGGTAATTCCGGGCTGATGATTTCTCTGTTTTTCCTTGCCATTATGGCTCCCGGATTTATGTTGGATAGTTTGGTGAAGCTTTTGGGGAATAAAACAAAACTTTACAGCCTTTTGGCTATTGCCATCGGATTACTGTTGATATGGATTTCGCCTACGGAATGGCTCATCGTGCCGGGATGTATTTTAGTAGGTTTGGGCTATGGCATCATCCAGCCTCTGATTTACGATAAGACAGTTGATACTGCTATCCCTCAGAAGACAACGCTTGCCCTTGCCTTTGTAATGGTGATGAATTATCTTGCCATACTGCTTTCTCCTTTCATCACAGACTTTTTCCAATGGATATTCCATACCGGCTCGCAAGAATTTCCGTTTATCTTCAATCTGTGCATAACAATATTGATTATGCATTGGGCGTATGCAAAGAAAGAAGAATTCCTGTTTAGCGATTAGTGATTAGTGATTAGCGATGAGTGATAAGTTATAAGTTATGCTGAATCATAATTCATCACTACCCCCTAATCACTAATCGCTAATCACTTATCACTAACTCCTAACCACTTATAGTTCTATCTCCTCATACCTCATTCCGAAGACATCTGCCACTGCCTTATACGTCACTTTCCCTTCTACCACATTCAGTCCCAATGCCAATGCCGGATCATCTTTACAAGCCTGTTTCCAACCTTTGCAAGCTAATGCCACGGTATAAGGCAGCGTTGCATTTGTCAATGCCATAGTGGAAGTAAACGGTACGGCACCGGGAATATTGGCCACCGCATAGTGCACAATGCCATCCACGACATACGTTGGTTCGCTGTGGGTAGTGGGATGGGACGTTTCAAAACAACCGCCCTGGTCGATGGCGACATCCACAAGTACGGTTCCGGGCTTCATCATTTTCAGCATCTCCCTCGTAATCAGATGCGGTGCTTTATCGCCGGGGATAAGTACCGAACCTATCACCAAATCCACGGTAGGCAGTTCCATTTTAATATTGTGAAGCGAGGAATAGAGTGTTTTTACATTCTTGGGCAATACTTCGCTGAGATAACGCAGACGCGTCAGGTTGACATCCGTAATCATCACTTCCGCACCCATTCCCGCAGCCATTTGTGCGGCATTGGTACCGACTACGCCACCTCCTAAAATAAGCACACGCGCAGGGCGGACACCCGGTACGCCACCCATTAGCTTGCCCTTTCCGCCTTGCGGCTTTTCCAGAAAGCGGGCTCCCACCTGGGTAGCCATACGTCCTGCCACTTCACTCATGGGAGTAAGCAGTGGCAAGGAATGGTCATCCTTCTCTACGGTTTCATAGGCGATACATACGGCACCGCTCTCAATCATGGCTTCGGTCAGTAATTTATCGGCTGCAAAGTGGAAATAGGTAAATACCACTTGTCCCTTTTTAATCAGTTTGTACTCAGGTGCAATAGGCTCCTTCACTTTGACAATCATGTCGGCTATGGCATAAACGTCTTCAATGGCAGGTAGGATTTGCGCACTTACGGCGATGTAATCATCGTCAGAGAACCCGCTGTTTGCGCCGGCCGTTGCCTGCACATACACCGTATGACCTTTCTTCACCAACTCGGCTACTCCGGCAGGGGTCATTCCTACACGGTTCTCGTTGTTTTTGATTTCTTTGGGTACTCCGATAATCATAATGTCATCTGTTAATGGTTAAACATGTTGCAAGATAGTGATTTATCTTTCTCATTGTCATTTTGCACAGCGTGTTTTACAACAGAAAACGCCTGCTTTTTTCTCGTGTGTGACGGCAGGATTATTCTTTTTTGGTTAGGCGGAGAGAACTATTCTTTTTATATTTGCATGCATTAAAAAATAGGATATGAACTGTAAGAATATAAAATACCCGATACTTTTCTCTTTTTTGTTTTTTGCAGGCAGCATACAAGGTGGATATGCGCAAGAAGCGTCCGAGGTGGAAACCGGACCGGACATACAGCAGGCATCTTTCACGCCCCCTTTCGATTTTCCGATTGTCTTTTCCGGTAACTTCGGCGAGATACGCTCCAATCACTTTCACGGCGGGTTGGACTTCAAGACCGGCGGAGCCATAGGCAAGCCTGTACATGCTTTGGCAGACGGGCATATCTCGCGCATCCGTGTGACGCACGGTTCGGGATATGTGCTCGATGTGGACTACGATAACGGTTATTCCACTATCAACCGACACCTCAGCGCATTTGTGGGCGATATAGCCCGAAGGGTGAAAGACTTGCAGTATGAACAGGAAAGCTGGGAAGTGGAGATTACCCCCGAACCGGGGGAATATCCGGTAAAGGCGGGGCAGGTGATAGCCCTTAGCGGCAACACGGGTTACTCTTTCGGCCCTCACCTGCATCTGGATATGATTGAGTCGGCAACAGGAGATTATGTTGACCCGCTGCCTTTTTTTATGGAGAAGGTGAAGGACAATATCGCTCCCCGTGCCGAAGGCATCATTTTGTTTCCCCAACCGGGCAAAGGCGTGGTGAACGGAAAGCAGATACACCGGACTTTCCCTGTAAATCCTACCCAGCCTATTACTGCCTGGGGACTGATAGGTGCAGGAATCCGTGCCTATGACTATATGGACGGAGTGGGCAACCGCTACGGCGTGCATACCGTTATTCTCGAAGTGGATGGTGAAGAGGTGTTCCGCAGTGTGGTAGACCGCTTTGCTTACGAAGAAAACCGCTATATCAATTCATGGACGCACGGACAGTACATGAAGTCGTTCATCGAACCCGGCAACCGTCTGCGCATGCTGCATGCTTCCAACGGCAATCGGGGACTGGTGGAAATCAACGAAGAGCGTCCTTACCGATTTGTATATACGCTAAGTGATGCGTTAGGCAACACCTCGAAAGTCCGTTTCACCGTACAAGGGAAGAACACCGAAATTCACCCTGTGGAACATCGCGAGAAGTATGCTTTCAAGTGGGACAGGACCAACTATCTGCAGGAACCCGGCCTGGAATTGGTTGTACCGCGTGGAATGTTGTACGATGACGTTTGGCTGGACTATTCCGTACGTGCCGATAGCGGGGATGTGGCTTTTACTTATCAGCTGCACAATAAGCGTGTCCCTCTGCACGGAGCGTGCGAGATGCGCATCGGCTTGCGGCGCGACCGTCTGGAAGATAAATCGAAGTATTATGTAGCCGGCGTTACGGCGCGGGGCGGAAAATACAGTATAGGCGGCACTTACGAGGACGGTTTCATGAAAGTCCGTATCCGCGACCTGGGCACTTATACGGTAGCGGTAGATACCGTGCCGCCGGAGATAATTCCGCTCAACCCCGGACAGTGGGGGCGTACGGGGCGCATCACCCTCAAGGCCAAGGATAAAGAAACCGGAATAAACAGTTACCGCGGAACGATAGACGGGAAATACGCTCTGTTCGGCAAGCCCAATTCCATCAGCGGCAATCTGGTCTGCGAACTCGACCCGAAGCATGTAAAGAAAGGTGGCAGGCACACTGTGGAAATGACCGTAACCGACGGCCGTGGCAACCGGACTACCGAAGAGTTTCATTTTGTATGGTAACTTTTCACCTGTGACATTGCATTATCAAACAAACCATATAATAACAGAAGTATGAAAAAATTAACTCTCTCCGTCGCATTAGCGGTGGCAACTGTGGTAAACGCATTTGCCTGTACCAACCTCATTGTGGGTAAAAACGCCTCTGCAGACGGTTCTACAATTGTTTCCTATTCTGCCGACTCCTATGGATTGTTCGGCGAGTTATACCATTATCCCGCAGGCATGCACAAAAAGGGTGCATGGATTGATGTGCACGAGTGGGACACCGGCAAGTACCTCGGCCGGATAGAACAGGCGCGCCAGACCTACAACGTCATCGGTAATATGAATGAATTCCAGCTTACTATCGGCGAGACAACCTTCGGCGGCCGTCCCGAACTGGTGGATACTACCGGCATCATCGATTACGGAAGTCTGATTTATCTCGGTCTGCAACGTTCCCGTACCGCCCGCGAAGCCATCAAGGTAATGACGGAACTCGTACAGGAATACGGTTATTACAGCAGCGGCGAGTCTTTCACGATTGCCGACCCCAACGAAATCTGGATTATGGAGATGATAGGCAAGGGTCCCGGTGTGCGTGGCGCTGTGTGGGTGGCTGTCCGCGTGCCCGATGATTGCATCTCCGCACATGCCAACCAAAGCCGTATCCACCAGTTCGATATGAACGACAAGAACAACTGCATGTACTCTCTCGATGTCATTTCCTTTGCCCGCGAGAAAGGTTATTTCGACGGAGTAAACAAGGACTTCAGCTTCGCTAAGGCCTATGCGCCGCTCGATTTTGGCGCTCGCCGTTATTGTGAAGCCCGCGTATGGAGCTATTTCAATATGTTTACCGCCCGAGGCAACGAGTTCTTACCTTATATATTAGGCGATACCGATACACCGATGCCGCTTTTCGTGAAGCCCGACCGTAAAATCTCCGTACAGGATGTAAAGAATGCCATGCGCGACCATTACGAAGGTACTCCTCTCGACATCAGCAAAGATTTCGGCGCCGGACCGTATCACACCCCTTACCGCCTTTCACCCCTTTCCTTCAAGGTAGGCGACAAGGAATATTTCAACGAACGCCCCATTTCCACCCAGCAGAGCGGTTTCGTGTTCGTGGCGCAGATGCGTTCCACCTTGCCCGATGCCATAGGCGGCGTACTGTGGTTCGGTACGGACGATGCCAACATGACCGTGTTCACTCCCGTATACTGCTGTACGGATAAGGTTCCCGTATGCTATTCGCGTGCAGACGGTGCGGACTACATCACATTCTCCTGGAACTCTTCTTTCTGGATTTTCAACTGGGTTGCCAACATGGTATATCCCCGTTACGACCTTATGATCGGCGATGTGCGTGCCACGCAGGCCGAACTCGAAAACACTTTCAACGATGCGCAGGAAGGTATCGAGTCTGCCGCCGCCAAACTTTTGGAGAAAGACCCTGCCAAAGCGAAAACATTCCTGACAAACTATACCAATATGACGGCGCAGAGTACTTTCGACACCTGGAAACGTTTGGGCGAGTTCATCATCGTGAAATACAACGACGGAGTTGTCCGCAAGATGAAAGACGGAAAGTTTGAGCGCAATGCCATAGGCCAGCCTGCCGGCGTGGAACGTCCGGGTTATCCGAAGGAATTTCTGGAAGAATATGTAAAACAAACGGGCGACCGCTATAAAATGCCCGATTGATTAGGATATTCAAACTTATTCTTTTACATTTGTGACAGAACAGAAAATGAAGTATTAACCTTTAATATAAAAAAAGTCTTATGGAAAATCAAGAGTTGATTAAACAGGTGACTGAGAAAGCCGAAAAATGGCTTACCCCGGCATACGATGCCGAAACTCAGGCTGAAGTGAAACGAATGTTGGAAAATCCAGATAAAACCGAACTGATAGAGTGCTTTTATAAAGACCTGGAATTCGGAACGGGCGGTTTGCGCGGCATCATGGGTGCAGGCAGCAACCGCATGAATATCTATACGGTAGGTGCGGCTACCCAGGGATTGGCAAACTATCTGAACAAATGCTTCAAGGACAAAGGGCAAATCTCCGTTGTGGTGGGTCACGACTGCCGTAACAACAGCCGCAAGTTCGCCGAAATCTCTGCCGATATTTTCTCGGCAAACGGTATCAAGGTTTATCTCTTCGAGGATTTGCGTCCTACTCCGGAAGTTTCCTTCGCTATCCGCCACCTCGGTTGCCAAAGCGGTATCAATCTGACTGCAAGCCACAACCCGAAAGAATACAACGGCTACAAGGCTTATTGGGATGACGGTGCACAGGTACTTGCTCCGCACGACACAGCCATTATCGATGAAGTAAACAAGGTAACCGTTGAGGATATCAAGTTCAAAGGCAACAAAGATTTGATTCAGATTATCGGTGAAGATGTAGACAAGGTATATCTGGACAAGGTTCATACCCTTTCTATCGATCCGGAAGTAATCAAGCGTCAGAAAGACCTCAGCATCGTTTATACTCCGCTTCACGGCGCGGGCAGAACGCTCATTCCCGCTTCTCTGAAAGAATGGGGCTTTGAGAATGTACACTGCGTGCCCGAACAGATGGTGAAGAGCGGTGACTTCCCGACAGTGGTTTCTCCGAATCCCGAAAACGCGGAAGCGCTTTCCATGGCAATTGAACTTGCCAAGAAGATAGACGCCGACATCGTGATGGCAAGCGACCCGGATGCCGACCGCGTAGGTATGGCTTGCAAGGACGACAAGGGCGAATGGGTGCTGATTAACGGTAACCAGACCTGCCTGCTCTTCCTGTACTATATTATCAAGAACCGTATCGCAACCGGCAAGATGCAGCCTACGGACTTTATCGTAAAGACCATTGTGACTACCGAACTTATCAAGGCCGTTGCCGATAAGAACAAGATTGAGATGCTCGACTGCTATACCGGTTTCAAATGGATTGCACGTGAAATCCGTCTGCGCGAAGGCAAGCAACAATACATCGGCGGCGGTGAAGAAAGCTACGGCTTCCTTGCCGAAGACTTCGTTCGCGATAAAGATGCCGTTTCCGCTTGTTCATTGTTGGCGGAAATCTGTGCATGGGCCAAAGACCAGGGCAAGACGCTGTATGACATCCTGATGGACATCTACGTAGAGTACGGTTTCTCCAAAGAAACTACCGTCAACGTAGTGAAGCCGGGTAAGAGCGGCGCCGATGAAATCAAGGCTATGATGGATAACTTCCGCGCCAATCCGCCGAAAGAAATCGGTGGCTCTGCCGTTTCTTTGACTAAGGACTACAAGACGCTGAAGGCTACCGATGCCAAAGGCAATGTAACCGCTTTGGATATGCCCGAAACATCCAATGTGCTTCAGTACTTTACGGAAGACGGTACGAAGATTTCCGTTCGTCCCTCGGGTACGGAACCGAAGATTAAGTTCTATATCGAGGTGAAAGGCGAAATGGGATGTCCTAAGTGCTATGCCAGCGCAAATGCCGAGGCTGAAAAGAAAGTGGAGGCAGTGCGCAAATCACTCGGTATCTAAGACTGTTTGATTTTCATATATGGAAAGGTGCAAGTGGCAGGAAGCTGCTTGCACCTTTTGTTTTTGCAGTGCGGGCAGATGATAAGCCGGAATGTATTAAGTTTCTTTTATATTCTTTATACCGGTTGGCAAATCAATTCCCATTAAATGCTGTTCTTATATGCAACAGCAGCCTACAGTTAACAGATAGTACTACAGATTGCGGTTGCACGCCGATTGGTTGATGTGAATGAGAGTCGTTTCATTCGTAGTTGTTCGTTTGCGAGTGCGTGTTTTCCGCAATCTGTTTTTTTTGTCTTTTCCTTTAATTATTAATCCGTCCTTTCAATTATTCTCCAGCCACCAGTCAATCAGTTTTCTTGCAATGCTTAGTTTCCGGGGTATTTCCGGCAGGTTGTCTTTGGAATAGAATGCGCCGGAACTGAGTTCATCGGCTTGCAGTTTGATTTCCCCGCTTTCATAGTCGGCTATGAATCCTACCATTAATCCGCTGGGATAAGGCCAGGGCTGGCTGCCGAAATAAGTGATGTTTTTCACCCTTAGCCCCGTTTCTTCCATAACTTCCCGCTCTACGCATTGTTCCAACGTTTCGCCCGTTTCGAGGAAGCCGGCTACCAACCCGTGGAACGTGCCGCGGAAGTTGCGTGCATGTACCAGCAATATTTCTTTGCCCTTCCGTATCAGCACGATGATAGCCGTAGAAACGGGAGGATACATCTCATTGCCGCACTCCGGGCATTTCTTCATGATAGGAGTCTGCTGTTCCATAGGAGTGCCGCATACGGGACAGAAACGGCTGTGGCTGTCCCAATAGAGTATCTGGAATGCTTTTCCCGCTGCCTGGTAATCTGCCAATGGCAGGTAGTCGTAAGAAGCGCGCAAGCCTGTCATTACCCATTCTTCGGTTTCGGGTACGGGCTGTCCGAGTGCGCAAGCCTTTACTTTCTTTCCGCCGGTCAGAGTTACCTCGTGTATTTTGCATCCCGCTGCGGGTGTTACAGGAGGGGTTACTCCATAAGGTATACCGTATTTGTTCTCTCCGTTTGTTGTGTACTCTTTCTTCAGCAGCAGCTGGTCTTTGAAAAAGACGAACCACTGCATGGATTGTTCCATTTCCGTAGTTTCCATTCTTCTGTTAATGCTGAATATTATTTATATAAACTGTGGAGCGGCTTATGCCCCGACGCCGCAGGATACCTTGCCGGATGAATTTGTTCAGTTCATCGATGGCTGCATGCCTTGTCAGCCCGGTCAGGTGAATATATTCGTTTTTGGTGATGCAAACATTCTCCTGCAGGAACAGCATCAGCCTTTCTTTCCTTGTTTCTTCTGTCGTTTCCGTTTTCTTCGATTTCTTAGTCGGAGAATGTGTCCTTTCCAGTTTCATTCTCTGTCTGATTTTCTTGCGGAATGTGTTGCTGATACGCAAATGCACGTTTTGAAAACGGACAGATTCGGACCTGATTTTCTTTTTCTCATCATCGGTATCCTGAGTGCACTTCAATGAAGTGCTGAAAAATCCCAACTCTCCGAGTTCTACAATGTTGCCGCTGGCAAGCAGGTCGCACAGTTCGTCGATGCAAGCGTCCAGTGCCGCCCCTATAATGTTTTTGGGCAGATGCTGAAACATAGCAACGTGTTCTACAAACTCTTTTTGGGTATAAGTTTCTTTAGGACATATACGGGCATGGAGAGATTTTTTTTCCTCGCTTCCGTTAGGAGAGGGAGTTTCGTAAAGGTCATAGTATGCACTCATGAATAAATTGTTTTGCCACTGCAATGAATAATTTCCATCCCTGCAATGAGTTGTTTTTTTTCTTACTAAGAAGTAATCGTCCGATAGCAGTTTCTCTTTCGTCCGACAGGTGTGTAATTTTCGTCCGACATCTGTCGGACGAAAGAAAGACAGATGTCGGACGGAAAGTCCTTACTATGCAAAGATATAGTTTTTAATGATAGGATAACAGTTATTGGGAGAGTATTATTTTATTCTTAACACTCTGATTCCTGTAAACTTCTTATTCCTTTTCAGCATCTGTGCCAATGGCTCTTGGGAGACGACTACCATTTTCTGCGTAGAGGAGGCATGGAGCAGTTTCAATACTCCCTTTTCATAGCAGGCAAGTCCCAGATGGACAACATCCAGCCCGGGAATGTTGGTGGTAATGGCTATGATATCGCCATCCTTTATCCACCCGAGTCCTTCATCGGGCAGTTTGTTTTTGGGGATATAATGGAACAGTTGTCCGGAGAGCGACTTTTCTATTTCTTCAATCTTGCTGATGTTTTCGGGAGAAGACTCCAGGTGTTTGTATGCTTTGGAATGCGCAGACATGAAGTTGAGGGACAGCCTTACCGTATCGGGGCTGTTGGCAGCGGTTATGTCTTCCATGAAACCATGTCTGACGCCGTTGTTCACCCAATCGGCAATGTAGTGCAGGCGGGAAGTGTAACCGTCGATTTTGCCGTCGCGATAGCGGATGCTTTGCAGGGTGCGTGCGTAGTCGGCATTGTCTATCGTGCCATTCTTGACGGGAGAAAGTGCCAGGGCGAGCACATACTCCACAAAAGTGGTGCAATCCACTTCGTCGAAGTTGACTACAAGTTTTTCTTCTTCATTTACTTCCAGCGTATGTGCCACGTAGGGAGTCTTGAGGAAATTCAAACCGTATTTCAGCATGGCATTGTCCGTTTCCTGTGCGGAAACGGACGATGCTATTGCCAAAGTACAGAAAACGCAAGGCAAGGTACGGAATATACAGTAGAACCTGTTAAATAAAATCTGGGATATGCCGGATAACGTTTTCATAGCTGGACAGCTTTAATATCTATATATCAAACTCTTGAAATCCGTTCCCTTGTCGAACGGTACAATCGCGAAACCGTAGCTGATGGCATTCTGCCTGCCGGGACGTATCAGATAAGGTTCGTGCGCCAAAGCTCCCCAACTGTCGTCACCGCCTACGCCCATCATGCGGTAGTCTATGAAGAGGTCTACGGAGGGTTCCGGTTGCGGGTCGGTGAGATGGCGGTGATTGGTCTTTTCGGTGCGGGGAGAGCCGTTCTCGATAGACTCACCGCTATCCAGGCTTTCCAGCGGATAGTTGGATACGTTCATTTCGAAAGTGCGGTCGGCAACAAACAGCAGACCTTCTTTTGCTTTACTGGTGAGGGTGCACCAATAGATGTCCGTGCGGTGGTTGTTTTCTTGCGGACGGACATAAGGCTCGTACATATCTTGGATACCCGATGTGTATTCGCCGATGAACTGTGAGGTGCGGCGGTCGCGGTAATTTTCTTCCGGACCCCGGCCGTAGTAGGTCAGCGAGGTGATGCGGGCGGGTAGCTGCATACGCAGTCCCACACGCGGTATCATCGGTGTTTGGGCGTTCTCTGCAACGAAATGGTTGTCTACCTTGATAACGCCGTTGCCGTATACCTTATACGTTATATCCCAGCGGGCATCGGTCTGCGGGAAGCGGTAGGTCACTTTTACCGCCGTAGTATCTTTGTCGCGCACTACGTTGAAGCTTTCGGCTTTCGGCTCCTGATAGCTGGCCTCTTTCCATGCTTTCAAACGTACGGGAAGTTTGGCTCCGTAGTCATTGTCGGTAGGGGCGCGCCAGAAGAAGGGGCGGGGACCTTGCCCGTTATGGATGTACTCTTGCTTCTTGTATCGGTAAGATACCAGCAGGCCGCTTTGCTTGTCGAAGGTTGCCTTGAAGTGCGGACCGGAGAAAACAACTTGCCGGTCGTCTTCTTCCGAACCGGCGAATGCCTGTTTCGGGGCATCTTCCTTATGGAAAGTATGCGCATAGGTCTGTTCACGGGCAATGACCGTACCCGCCGGAAGGAACGGTTCGGGAGTACGGATAGCGGCATAGAACTCTATGCGTACGTCTCCGGTCGAGCTGTTGGTGGCGGGAATGCCGTTGAGGAACGGACTGGTGACGGTTTGTCCCGGTTCGGCCTTGATGTCTTTGATTCGGCCTTTGTAAATCTCTTTGCCATGATGGCGGACGATGTAATGGAAGTCGTATTTGTCGAGATTGGTGAAGGAGAAATCATTGCGTATCTTTACGACAGAGGCTGCCGGGTCGAAGTCGAAGAACTTGATGTTCTGATACACCTTTCCCATTTCCTCGGTCTGCGGCTTGACGCTACGGTCGGGATATACTATGCCGTTGATACAGAAGTCGCCGTCGGACGGGGTGCCGTACTCGCCGTAGTCGCCGCCGTATGCCCAGTATTTACGGCCGTCAGCGGTCTTGGCGGCAAGTCCCTGGTCTACCCAGTCCCAAATACAGCCGCCTTGCAGGATGGGGTATTTCTCGATGATGTTCCAGTAATCCTGGAAATTGCCGAGGCTGTTGCCCATGGCATGGGCATATTCGCAGAGGATGAGCGGGCGGGTCATTTCGGGGTTCTGTGCGTATTTCTCGATATGGGCGGGACTGTGGTACATGGGGCAGAAGATGTCCGTGTTCCATTCCAGCAGGGCGCGTTCGTATTGCACGGGACGGCTGTCCAATGCTTTCAGCGTATTGTAGGTGACGTAGAAGTTCAGGCCGTTTCCCGCTTCGTTGCCAAGCGACCAGGTGATGATGCAGGGATGGTTCTTGTCGCGCTCGTACATGTTCATGGTGCGGTCTATATGCGCTTTTGTAAACAGCGGGTTATTACCCAGCGTGCCGCCTACGTTCAGATTGTAGCCCATTCCGTGGCTCTCGATATTGGCTTCGTCTATGACGTAGAAGCCATATTGGTCGCACAGCTCATAGAAACGTTCCTGCTGCGGGTAATGGCAGGTACGGATCGTGTTTATGTTGTACCGCTTCCAAAGTTCGAAATCTTTCAGCATAAGCTCTTCGGGAACGTAATGGCCGGTGTATTCATTATGCTCGTGATAGTTGACGCCTTTTACGAGGATAGGTCTGCCGTTTACCATCAGTTGCTTGTCTTTTATCTCTACGGTGCGGAACCCTACTTTGCAACCGGTGGCCTCGATAACGTCACCGTTGGTATGTTTCAGACTGATGACAAGCGTGTAGAGGTTAGGCGTCTCGGCTGTCCACTGCAACGGTTCTTTGATTGTCTTTGGGGTGAACTCCACTTCCGTCTGACCGTAACTTACACGGGTTGAGGATTGGGCAATCAGCTTGTCTTTGCTGTCCAGCAAACGATAGCTTACGAGGAACGGAGTCTCTTTGCCGGTTTCGTTGGCAAACTTCACTTTCAGCTTCAGGATTCCGTTGCGGTAATCTCCGTCCAGGGGAGTCTCCGCCTTGAAGTCCGTCAGGTGTATTTGCGGCTGGGCATACATGTAGATGTCCCGTTCGATGCCACTGATGCGCCAGAAGTCCTGGCACTCCAGATAATTGCCGTCGGAGAAGCGGTGCACCTGTATGGCAATCACGTTCTCGCCTCTGCGGGCAAGGGAAGTGACGTTGAAGCGTGCGGGAGTCTTGGAGTCTTTGCTCATGCCTGCAAACTTGCCGTTGAGGTAGTAGAATGCCGCTCCGCGCACTCCGTCGGCGCTCAGGAAGACTTCTTTGTTGTCCCAGTCGGCAGGCAGGGTGAAGGTACGGCGGTAGGTTCCCGTAGGATTCCACTCTTTGGGAACGTAGGGCGGGTTGGGCTTGTCCCAATAGGGGGCATAGCCGGGAGAGCAGAACTCGTACGGCTGGTTGACGTAGATAGGCGTGCCGAAACCTTGCAGCTCCCAATTGCCGGGAACGTTGATGTCCGGCCATTTGCTTACGTCCGTACGGGCATCCATAAAGTCGGTAGGACGGTCGGCGAAGTTCTCCACATAGTTGAATTTCCACTTGCCGTTGAGGGAGATGCGGAATGTTCCGCTCTTGCGGTCGTTGACAACGGCATCCGCCTCGTTCGTGTAAGAGGTGAAGGTGCTGCGGGGCGGCTCTTTGTTGATACTTGTGAGCTTGGGATTGGTAATTTGCGCATACCGGTCTTCCTGCGCCGCAAGGGCGACAGGAAGAAAGGCTGCGGCAAGCAATAGTCCGTGTATTTTCATGGTAAGTAAGTTTTAAGGATTGAACAGGTTAATGATGATTGGCGTAAACGGCTGTTACGGAAGCGTTACTTATCCGGGAAGGTCAGTCCTTCTCTCAGCCATTTTTCCAGCTCGCCGGTCCATTGGCGCTTGTAGGTGAAGCTGTCGCGGAAGCCCCATCCGTGACCGCCGGTGGGATAGACGTGCAGTGTGGCAGGCACTTTCTGTTCGCGCAGGGCGAGGAAGTAACCGATGCCGTTGATAGGCAGTACGGTTGCGTCATCTGCCGACAGCATGATGAAGGCCTGCGGCGTTTTGGGAGATACCTGCCTTTCGAGCGAGTATTTCTGTTCCAGTTCGGCCGAAGGAGTCTCTCCGATAAGGTTTTGGCGGGAACCGCTGTGGGTCACGCCTTTCAGCATGGAGATGACGGGATAGAACAGTATCTGGAAGTCGGGACGGGTAGCGTCGCTGCCGTATAACGTGGCAAGGGAAGCTGCCAGATGTCCGCCTGCGGATGCTCCCATGATACCGATACGGTTGGGGTTGACACCCCATTCCCCGGCATGTTTGCGTACCAGGTGGATGGCTTGCTCGGCATCCGACAGGGGAACCTCGTTGTGCCCGTTCGGCATGCGGTACTTCAGTACCGCATACGTGATGCCTTGCGTCGTGAACCAGGCCGCCATGTCGTGCCCTTCGTGGTTCATGGCAAGACGGGCGTATCCACCGCCAGGGCACATAATGACGGCCATACCGTTGGGCTTTGCCGGACGGTAAACGGTTATGGAAGGATGGGTCACGTTGGCAACGCGGCCGCCTTTCAAATCTTCCTGTTCACCGGTCAGTCCGTTTGTATTGGGAGCTCCGTCGGGCCACAACGGCAGTTCGACGGGACTCTGTGCGGACAACATCGTTGCGGCAAACAGAAGGGATAGAAATAGAATCTTTCTCATGGTGAATATTGTTTTGTATTATCTGAATTTGTTTCAGTGTCCCCGCAGCTTATTTCGTTTTCATCGAAGCCTTTACGAGGTAGAATATCAGGATGGCATAAGCACCCAGCGCCAGCACTTCAGACCATGTATTGCTGAGCCATGCGTCGTTCACCATATTGACACCGCCGAAGCGCATTGCCGCGCTTACCACACCCATCAGCGCACCGCCGGCAATGAAGCCGGACGCCAGCAGCGTACCTTTCTCGCCACGTTCGGCATTGAGGGTTGCATCCTTGCTGCGGCTGGTTACGTACCAGTTTACGGCACCGCCCACTACCAGCGGAACGTTCAGCTCCAACGGGATGAACATGCCCAGTGCAAAAGCCAGTGCAGGAATCTTGCAGGCATTCAGCACGATGGCCAGCACGGCACCGATGCCGTAAAGCAGCCACGGTGCACCTACACCGTTCATCAGCGGTTCGATAACCGCCGCCATTGCGTTGGCCTGCGGAGCAGCCAGTTGTCCGCTGGTAAATCCGTATGTCTTGTTCAGGATAATCATCACACCGCCTACGGTAGCTGCCGAAACGATTGTTCCGAGGAACTTCCACGTCTCCTGTTTCACGGGAGTGCTTCCCAGCCAGTAGCCAATCTTAAGGTCGGTGATGAAACCGCCCGCCATGGACAGTGCCGTACAAACCACACCGCCCATAACCAGCGCTGCCACCATTCCGCCGGGACCTTTCAGGCCTACCGCCACCATTACTACCGATGCAAGGATAAGCGTCATCAGCGTCATGCCCGATACCGGATTGGTTCCCACAATGGCAATGGCATTGGCTGCTACGGTGGTGAAGAGGAATGAGATGCCTGCAACGAGCAGGATAGCCACTACCGTATGCATCAGGTTGCCCTGCATCACATCGAAGTAGAAGAACAGCGTAACCAGTATCAGCGTCACGATAGAACCGATAGCGATAATCTTCATGGAAAGGTCGCGTTGCGTACGCTTCACGTTGGTTTCCGCATCAGCCTTGCCGCCCATTTCCTTGGCAGCCAGCCCTACGGCACTCTTGATGATGCCCCATGACTTGATGATGCCGATGATACCCGCCATTGCAATGCCGCCGATACCGATGCTCTTGGCATAGTACTTGAAGATTTCTTCGGGAGACATGGCACCTACGGTGGCGGTAATCTCCGGATTCCATTGGTTCAGCACGCTGTCGCCCCAGATAAGGGACATGCCGGGGATGATAATCCACCATACGGCAAGCGAGCCGGCGCAGATGATAGAGGCGTATTTCAGTCCGACGATATAGCCCAGACCCAGTACGGCAGCTCCGGTGTTTACCTTGAACACCAGCTTGGCTTTCTCTGCCAGCATTTCGCCGAAGCCGCATACACGGGTGGTGAAGTTCTCGTTCCACCAACCGAAAGTGGCAACGATGAAGTCGTACAGACCGCCGATAATACCTGCCGTCAGCAACGGTTTTGCCTGACTGCCGCCTTTTTCTCCCGATACAAGCACCTGCGTTGTTGCGGTGGCCTCGGGGAAAGGATATTTGCCGTGCATGTCGCTTACAAAATATTTACGGAACGGGATAAGGAAAAGGATACCCAGTACGCCGCCCAGCAGCGAACTGATGAATACTTGTGCAAACGTTACGGTAATTTCCTGCGGATAGCTTTCCTGTAGGATATACAGTGCGGGCAGGGTAAAGATTGCGCCTGCCACAATTACTCCGGAGCTGGCCCCGATGGACTGGATGATGACGTTTTCGCCCAGTGCGTTCTTACGCTTGGCTGCGCCGGACACGCCGACGGCGATAATGGCGATGGGGATGGCGGCTTCGAATACCTGTCCCACTTTCAGCCCCAGATAGGCTGCCGCTGCCGAAAACAGTACCGCCATGGCGATACCCCACAGTACCGACCACAGGTTTACTTCGGGATATTTCTTGTCGGGACTCATCAAGGGATTGTAGACCTCTCCCGGCTTCAGCTCGCGGAACGCGTTTTCCGGTACGCCGATTGCTTTCTCTTCTTCTTGTTTCATAATAGCTGTTTTATTTTTATTGTTATGATTGCGATATGTATTCCATTATAGACTTCAAAGAAAGCAAAAAAAAAGGAGAATTGAAAAATTCTCCTTTTTTCTGTATCATAAAAACGTTTATTTGGCGTCTTTGGCAGTCATGTCGCCTTCAACGAACAGACGCATCATTTCGGTCTTGGCGTTGGTGCGTAGCGTAACGGACTTCTTGAAGTGTCCGGGGTATTTGCCTGTACCGTTGTAGGTAATCTTGATGGTTCCGGTCTTTCCGGGCATCACCGGCTCTTGCGTGTATTCGGGCACTGTGCATCCGCAAGATGCCACTGCCTGGTGGATTACCAGCGGAGCGTCTCCCACATTGGTGAATGTAAACGTGCAGCTTACCACCGGATTATTTTCGGAGAATGTTCCGAAGTTATGGGTGGTCTTGTCGAATTTAATGTCTGCCCCGCCTTGTGCATAGGCATAACCGATGCTCATAACCAGCATCAACATATAAAAAGCAAGTTTCTTCATGTCTTTATCTTTTTTAATTACACAAGGTGCAAAGGTAAGCCATTTCTGCAAAAATCACTCGTACTCTGTGCGAAATTGTATTAAATCGGCGTCAGAAGCCATTGTGACGGATGATAAGTAGAGAGAAATAAGGAAAACGGAGTGTTTCAAGCTGCTGCCCGTCACTGATGTATTTCTCCTGCGGAGTGCCTACATTCTCGAAATAGCGGTAATCGTATTCGGGATGAAGGCGGATGCAACGGTGCACTTCATCGGTGCACTGCGACAGTTTCATGATGACTACCGTGTTCTGCGATTGTATCAGCCGTTCTATCTCTTCGGCGGTGGTGATGCCGGGAATTACGGTCAGCCTCTCTTCCCGGCTGGCGATGTGCAATCCGCCCCGTGCTCCGGCAGCGATGAAAGCGGGGATGCCGGCAATCTGTTCTACGGGGATGCCGGCGGCTTGCAGTTTCTCATATATATAATGTACAGAGGAGTAGAAGCCTGCATCGCCCTCTGCCACGATAGCCACTTTCTTGCCGGCGTGATGCAGGGAAAGGGCGGCGGCATACACTTGGTCGTAGGCGTTGAGGGCATCGGTCCGCTGCTTGCTCATGGGCAGGGAGAAGCGGCGGATACGGTTGGCGGGTATGTCGAGCCGGAGCATGATGTCGGCGGCGCGTGACAGGGAATGACCGTCGCGGACGGGTGTTTCGGGACAGAAGATACAGTCGGCATTTTGCAGGGCTTTCAGTCCTTTCAGGGTGATGAGTTCGGCTTCACCGGGGCCGAGGGATACGAATTGAATAGGGGACATTCTGTTTTTTATGTGCAAAAATCGGGAAATAATCAATAGTAAGCAAGATATTCGCTATCTTTGTTACCCTTACAAATAATGGAAGCCTATGGACTACCAACTGAATACGCGTTTGAACGGCAATATCGCAATGACATCCCGCTTTCACGAAAACAAGCCGCTGCAACGCGACAAGACTCTGTATAAGTTTCTCTGGGTACAGAGCGGCACGCTCGCCATCGAGGTAGACCATATACCCATGAAGCTGGCGAAAGACGAGATTGTCACGCTTACCCCGCTGCATCATCTGACTATCAAAGAGGTGGCAGGTGAGTTTCTGACCTTTGTTTTCAACAGTAACTTCTACTGCATCTACGGACATGACAATGAGGTGTCCTGCAACGGCTTTCTGTTCTACGGTTCGTCCCGGGTGATGCGGCTGAAGCTGTCCGAGGAGCAATCGTCCAACCTGCATGATATAGTCCGCATCTTCCGTCAGGAGTCCGCCATTAATGACAATCTTCAGGAAGAGATGTTGCGGATTGTACTGAAACGTTTCATCATCACCTGTACGCGCATAGCACGTGCAAGGTTTGGTGTGGGGCAGGAGAATGAAAGGACTTTCGATGTTGTCCGTCGGTTCTATGTGCTGGTAGACCAGCATTTCCGTGAAAAGAAACAGGTGCAGGACTATGCCGATATGCTTTGCCGTTCGCCTAAGACGCTTTCCAACTTGTTTTCTGCCTGCGGACTGCCTTCTCCGCTTCGCATCATTCACGAACGGATAGGTGCGGAAGCCAGACGCCTGCTGCTGTACACACGGAAGAGCGCTAAGGAAATCAGCGCCATCCTGGGCTTTGAGGACTTGGCTGCATTCAGCCGCTTCTTCAAGAAAATGACGGGAGAGAGTGTGTCGGAGTATCGGAAACAAGCACATCGGGAAGAATTGCCAATTGTTACGGAATAATTGCCATTCCATAACCGGCAGGAAACAGGGATCTTTGCAAAAACATTTCACCCGAGTGTCTCTGTGGTGAATCTAAAACAACAAAAATATGAAAACGAAATTGCAAAAACTGTTCCTTGCGGCACTGACGCTGGCCGCTTCTTTCCAAAAGTTGGGTATCAACCTCATCCGCGTGGCCATTCTTGTGATATTTGTATGGATAGGCGGCTTGAAATTCTGGAACTACGAAGCCGAAGGAATCGTTCCGTTCGTGGCAAACAGTCCTTTTATGAGTTTCTTCTACGATAAGCCTGCACCGGAATACAAGGAATACAAGCTGAAAGAGGGAGAGTTTGACGAAGCCAAGCACCGGTGGCATGTAGAGAACAATACCTACGGCTTCTCCCGTGGTCTTGGCATACTGATTATGGCAATCGGCATCCTTACTTTTCTGGGGATATTCTTTCCGAAAATCGGATTGGCAGGGGCTGCGCTGGCCGTCATAATGACTGTCGGCACGCTTTCGTTCCTTGTCACTACTCCTGAAGTGTGGGTTCCCGATTTGGGAAGCGGAGAGCATGGCTTCCCTTTGCTGACAGGGACCGGACGACTGGTGATAAAGGATACCGCCATCCTTGCCGGAGCTATCGTGGTGCTGGCGGACAGTGCAAAAAGGGTATTGAACCAATTGGAAAAATAAGACTATGAAAAAGTATGATGCTATTATTATCGGCTTTGGAAAAGGAGGCAAGACACTCGCTGCCGGGCTGGCTGAACGGAACTTTACTGTTGCTATGATAGAACGTTCGGATAAGATGTACGGCGGTACGTGTATCAATATCGGATGTATTCCGACCAAGACACTGATACATTCGGCAAAGTTGGCAGATACAAGTGCGTCCTGGGAACAGAAACGGGCATACTACCGCCAGTCTGTTGCACGGAAAGAGGAAGTTACTTCTTTCCTGCGTCAGAAGAATTACCGCAATCTGTCAGACAATCCTAATATAACGGTATATACGGGTACAGGTTCTTTTGTCGGTCCTGATGTGGTGGAAGTACGTATGGCGGAAGAAACGATTCAGCTTCAAGCCCAGCAGATATTTGTCAATACGGGAGCTGAAACCATCATTCCGCCTATCGGGGGAGTAAAGGACAATCCGAAAGTATACACCAGCACTTCCATTATGGAACTGGTGGAGCTTCCTAAGCATCTTGTTATTGTGGGCGGCGGATATATCGGCTTGGAGTTCGCTTCGATGTACGCTTCTTTCGGATCGCAGGTGACAGTGTTGGAAAGCTATTCCGAACTGATAGCCCGTGAAGACCGTGACATTGCTGCCAGCGTGCAGGAAGTGTTGGAAAAGAAAGGCATCACTTTCTGCCTGAATGCCCGTGTGCAGTCCGTGGAAGGTACGGTGGTTGTCTATCAGGATGCCGTGACAGGCAAGATACTGCAATTGGACGCGGATGCTATTCTTTTGGCTACCGGACGTCGTCCCAATACTGCGGGATTGAATCTGCCTGAGGCAGGAGTAGAGGTGAACGAACGTGGTGCTATTATCGTGAACGAGCATTTGCAGACTACCAATCCCAATATCCGTGCTATCGGCGATGTGAAAGGCGGACTGCAATTTACTTATATTTCGTTGGACGATTACCGTATTCTCCGCGAAGACCTGTTTGGAGCGGGAGAGCGTAAGGTGTCCGACCGTGAGCCGGTGAGCTATTCGGTGTTTATAGATCCGCCGCTTTCACGTATCGGTATGAGTGAGACCGAAGCACGTGAGAAAGGTTTGAACATTAAGGTAAACAAACTCCCCGTCTCCGCCATTCCCCGTGCCCGTACATTGGGCAATACGGACGGATTGTTCAAGGTGATAGTGGATGCCGATACCGATAAAATAGTGGGTTGCACTCTGTTTGGCCCGGAGTCGAGTGAAGTAATCAATCTGGTGGCGATGGCTATGAAGATGAGGCAGGAGTATACTTTCCTGCGTGATTTCATCTTCACACATCCTAGCATGAGCGAGGCATTGAACGATTTGATGAACTTGTAGTTTCTTTTATAACGATTTGTTCGGGAAGAGTTTGCGTATCTCCCCAAAATTGCCGAATATTGTGTCCTGAAATATAAAACCGAACAATCATGATCAGATTACCTCTCATGGGTCTTGTATTTGCGTGTGCAGTGTCTATGACTTCGTGCGGTACAAAGTCCCGGCAAGCATCCGGCAATTCCGATACTGCGGCTGTTGCGGTTTCCGTTGCGGATACCGCAACAGCCGTTATTCCCGTCTACGCCAAAGGCTATGCGGTGAAACATCTGCCGGGGAATGTGCGTCTGGTGGACATACACGACCCTCAAAAAGAAGAGGGGAATACCTTTCGGTATGCTTTGGTTCCGAGGGGTACGAAGCCTGCCGGTATTCCTGCCGATTATACCGTGATAGAAACTCCGGTGAAGCATGTTATCTGCATGACTTCCCTGCAACTGTCCAACTTCATCCGGTTGGATGCCTGCGATTATGTGGTGGGCATTACCAGTACCCGCCATCTTTTCAATAAGGAGATGAACGGGCGTCTGAAGGCGGGCAAGACATCCAAAATCGGGATTGAGGGGAACTTCGATAACGAGGTGATTATGAGCATTAATCCCGATGTTATCTTTATCTCTCCTTTCAAACGGGGCGGATATGACGCCATGCGCGAAACAGGCATTCCGCTGGTGCCGCACTTGGGATATAAGGAAATGACTCCGTTGGGGCAGGCTGAATGGATAAAGTTCATCGGTATGTTCATCGGTCGGGAAGCAGAGGCGAATGCCCGTTTTGCCGGGATAGAGAAGCGGTATAACGAGCTAAAAGAACTGGCTGCCGGTGTAAAAAAGCGTCCTGTGGTGTTCAGCGGTGAAATGCGTGGCGGCAACTGGTATGCGGTAGGCGGAAAGAGTTTCCTTGCCGAACTGTTCCGGGATGCCGGTGCAGACTATTTCCTGAAAGACGATCCGCGTTCGGGCGGTGTGACACTGGATTTCGAGACGGTGTACAGTAGGGCGGAGAGTGCCGACTATTGGCGCATCGTCAACAGTTACGACGGAACATTCTCTTACGATGCCTTGAAGTCTTTGGACCCTCGTTATGCCGACTTTCGCGCTTTTCGCGAGAAAGGAGTAATCTATTGCAATATGCGTGAGAAACCCTTCTATGAGAGTATGCCCATGCAGCCTGAGGTAGTATTGGAAGATTTGATTCATGCTTTTCATCCCGACCTGCTGCCCGATTATAAACCCACTTATTACGAGCGACTGAACTAATGAAAAGACCTGCATTGCCGTTGATGCTCCTTATACTGGCATCCATCTTCCTGCTCTTTTTGCTGAACCTGCTGTTGGGTTCCGTCCATATCCCGTTTGGCAAGATATGGGAATTGCTGTGGGGGACAGGAGCGGCTTCCAATCCCGATACGATGAGCAACCAGGAAGTTATCTGGAGCAATATTCTTTGGAAAAGCCGTGTGCCGCAGGCCTTGACGGCATTGGTGGCGGGAGCGGGGCTTTCGGTCAGCGGTTTGCAGATGCAGACGGTGTTCCGTAATCCGCTGGCAGGACCTTCGGTGCTGGGCATCAGTTCGGGAGCGAGCCTGGGAGTGGCTTGTGTGGTACTGCTGTCCGGTGCTATGGGCGGTGTGGCACTGAGCCGTTTGGGGTATATGGGAGAGGTGGCGTTGTCCGTGGCTGCCATTATCGGGGCATTGTCGGTCATGGCGCTGATTGTCTACGTCTCCCAAAAAGTAAAGGGGAATGTAACGCTGCTCATTATCGGTGTGATGATAGGTTATGTGGCAAGTGCCGTTATCGGTGTATTGAAATATTTCAGTGTGGAAGAGGATATACGGGCGTACGTTATCTGGGGGCTGGGCAGTTTTGCACGTGTCTCCGGTGACCAGATGCTGCTGTTTGTCTGTATCATGGCGGTGTTGCTGCCCTTGTCGTTCCTGCTGATAAAGACCATGAACCTGTTGTTGTTGGGCGACGGTTATGCACGTAACTTAGGATTGAATATCAAACGGGCGCGCCTGCTCGTCATATCCTGTTCCGGAGTGCTGGTGGCCATTGTCACCGCCTACTGCGGTCCTATTATGTTTATCGGGTTGGCAGTGCCTCATTTATGCCGCGCCATTTTTCACACGTCCGACCATCGCATATTGATGCCCGCTACCTTGCTGGTAGGCGCAGCCTTGGCGTTGGTGTGTAACCTGATAGCCCGCATGCCGGGATTCGAGGGAGCGTTGCCCGTCAATTCGGTAACTGCGCTGGTAGGTGCGCCGGTGGTTGCATCCGTGCTTTTCAGAAAGAGAAAAGGGGAGTTGAACGAATAAAATATCAAGTATATTGAACTCTAATATTACATATAACATTGAAGAACGAGACTATACATATCGAGAATCTTTCTATCGGCTATCCCGGTAAGAGTGATGTGAAGGTAGTGGCGGACGGCATCTGTGCAGGCATCAACAGTGGCGAGCTGACCTGCCTGCTGGGTGCTAACGGAGTGGGTAAGTCCACACTGCTCCGCACTCTGTCCGCTTTCCAGCCCAAACTGGGTGGAGAGATACGTATTCAAGGCAAGGAGATTGAGTCCTATACCGACAAGCAACTGTCGCGCGTTATCAGTGTAGTGCTGACAGAGAAATGCGACATCCGCAATATGTCCGTTACGGAATTGATAGGATTGGGACGCAGTCCCTATACGGGCTTTTGGGGTACGCTTACCAAAGAGGACAGGCAGGTGGTGGAGCGAGCCGTTGCTCTGGTAGGTATTCCTCACCTTGCGCATCGGATGGTACATACGTTAAGTGACGGTGAGCGCCAGAAAGTCATGATAGCTAAAGCGCTTGCCCAGGAAACTCCCGTGATTTATCTGGATGAACCTACGGCCTTTCTTGATTTTCCCAGCAAAGTGGAAATGATGCAACTGCTGCACCATCTCAGCCGCCAGACGGACAAGACCATTTTCCTCTCTACACACGACCTCGAACTGGCTTTGCAGATAGCCGACAAAATCTGGCTTATGGACAAGGCGAACGGCGTCACCATCGGTACTCCCGAGGACCTTGCTCTGAACGGCAGCCTTAGCAGCTTTTTCGCCCGTAAAGGTATCGTGTTTGATTTGGAAACCGGATTGTTCCGTGTAGATAATGAATATACCATGCAGATACGTTTGTCAGGGCATGGGCAGAGATACGCCATGGTGCGTAAGGCATTGCAGCGTAACGGCATCCTTGCCAACCGCAACGTGGAGTCGGAAACCTACATCGAAACGGGCGATTTGAAAGGCGGCGGCGCTTTTGTCCTGCATCGTCCCGGTGAAGAACCGATATGTCTCACCAGCATCGGGGATTTATTGGCGAAGCTCCACGCAATCTCATTTTGAGTAATAAAGTGTCGGGCACGAACCCTACGGGCAGCATTCCTTTATCGGAACTTATATCCTACGGTGAAGAATGAAGCAAAATTTCGTGGCAGGTAATTATGGAATTCTTCCGTGTCTATTACCTGCCTTAGTTGCTGGTTGATCTTTACCAATCCCACTTGTGCCTCTGCACCGATAATGAGCCTGCGGTATTCAAATGTGATTCCCACGATGATACCGCCGTCCAGCCGCCTGTTTCCGGCATTATTCTCCAATATGTTGCCGAAAGTATCTATTTTGAAAAGCCGGTTCCCGTCGGAAGAACCGGTGTCGTGATAATACGGGATGCTGCCGGATGTCTTTCCGCCCACGCCGCAGGCAATGTACGGACCGGCATTCAGCGAGGTATGGTAATCTTTTCCCAACGGCAACCTTGCAGCTATTCTGACAGGTATCTGCAAGTATAGCTCGTTCATCTTGGCGTTCTTCACATAGTCCATATCATCCTTGCCGCCTATGGATACAAACTCTAAAGCAGATTGTAAGACCCAGGTCTTGTTCAGTGCGTATTTCGCGCCTATTCCCGCTTTGCAGGCTATTCGCGTATCACAGCAAGAGTGCTTTCCGTAGAGGCGGGAAGTTCCGATTCCCGCCTCTGCATAAAAGGAGAGAGGAGATTGTGCCTGTGCGGTCGATGCGGCAACCGCCATGTACATTATCATCAATGCCTTTTTCATACATATATTTTTCCGTCTTCGCTGATTAATAAAATCGTGAGTTCTCCATCGGGCAGCAGGGGAGCGCAGCATTGTTTGCAATGCTCTGTCAGCAGTTTGGAGAATGTCTCCAGTTTTTCCGCAGGGATAATATCCCATAGTTCCCGTGCCAGATTCATATTCCGGATAGCGGTCAATACATCTTCGTTGCATCCTGTCCGGTGCGCTATGTCCTGAATGAACTCCTTGTTCATCGTCACTTTCTTGCTATGGGTATCGAGGTGACCTTCCGCCAGTTTCACGGCTTTGCCTATCATTACTCCCAGCGTGACACGGGGTAGTTTCAGCTTATCGGCAATCTTCAGCGTCTCGCCGATGAAGTTGCCGTAATGGACAAAGGCCTGTGCCGGCAGTTCGGGATAATAAGCCTTGATGTACCGTTCGCTCTTTGCTCCGGAGCTGATAACTACACGCGGGCTGCCTGTGGCGCATGCCACTTCCATCGACTTTCGGATGGAACTTATAAAAGCTTCGCTGGAAAACGGCTTTACAATGCCTGATGTGCCGATGATGGATATTCCCCCTTCTATGCCCAGACGCGGATTGAAAGTACGCTTGGCTATTTCCTCTCCGCCGGGTACGGAGATGGTCACAACAATGGGATCGCTCATTTTAGGCATGCCGACGTAGTCGAGGTACATCCTTACATTGTCTTCTATCATCTTGCGTGGCGTGGGGTTAATGGCAGGCGCTCCCAATTCCAATCCTAATCCCGGCATGGTGACGATGCCTATTCCTTCTCCGCCGGCAATGATGATATTAAAATCTTTTTGCGATGTTTCATCGTTGTTTTCATCTATATCGATCGGAAGAATGATATCCGCCTTTATCCGCATTCCATTGGTAATGTCGGGGTCATCTCCGGCGTCTTTTATGACGCTGGCTTCCGACTCCACTATCCAATTGTTGTTTATGGAACTGGAACGGGGATATCTCTGCTGCGGCTCTACAGGAACATCTATCAATTCTCCGTTGGGTAGGATTACTGCAAACTCCGGGGGACGGGGAGTTCCCTGAATGTTGAATATATCCCATATCGCAGCCGCAGCTGCGGCTGCTGCGCATGTTCCCGTAGTGAGTCCGCTGCGCAGGGGGTAGAAGCCGGGATAGTATTGCTCTACCGTTCTACGCAGGCCGTATTTCCCGTTTACGGACAAGAAGTTGGGGTGAAGCGGCGGGCGCTTTATTACAAAGATGCGAATGCCCAGTTCCTGAGCTGCTTTTAGTTTTTCGGAAAATCCGCCGGAAGCACCGCTCTCTTTGAGGATGACAGCTTCGGGGCGTATTTGCTGCATCAATAGGCGTTCGTCTTCTCCGGTATGGTAGTAACGTAAATATTCTTCGGGGAATCCCTGGTTTCTCGCTGATTCGCGTGAACTTTCACGGTCGAGAATACGGAAATAGCAACGGCTGCTTTCCATCCATAGCGCTTTCAGTTTGCTTATGCTGTTTACTCCTGTCAGTGCCAGTATTATATAGACTTCTTCCTTTTTTATTTGGCGGACAGCGTCTTCATAATTGTCGCACCATACAATGCCTTCATTATTCTCTATACGGGGGTAAATGCGTTCATAACGGATGACCGGAATCTGAAGTATGTCAGCAGTTTCACTGACGTTCCTGTGCAGCTCTTCGGCAAAAGGGTGCGCTGCGTCTATCAGCAGCGAGATGTTCTCTTTACGGCAGAAAGACTCCAGACTATCTTTATCCATGCCACCTTGCAGGCGGATGCCGTTATGCAGAGGAACTTCTTGTTCATTGCCCTTGGTTGAATAATAGAAGGGCTTTCCAGCTTCCTCAAGTGTTTGGACGGCTATGCGTCCTTCGGTTGTACCGCCTAATACTAATATCATTTTTTATTTTCTGAATAAGTGTTTGAATTCGTGTGCATACAGTCGCGACAGTCCTTTGCGATTGCCGATAGCCTCGCCTACGACAATCATGGTTGTCAGGGTCAGGTTATTTTCTTTTACTATCCGTGCAAGGTCTTTCAGCTCTCCCCGGAAGATGCGTTCGTCCGGCCAGGTGAGGTGATAGCATACGGCTACGGGGGTTGTTTCGGGATACTCCTGTAGAAGTTCCGCCTGCACTTGTTCTGCAATGCTTGCGCTAAGGAAGATGCACATGGTGCTTTGCGAGCGTGCCATGAGATGTAATTTTTCCCGTTCGGGCATGGGTGTCCGTCCTTCACCGCGGGTCAGTATGATGCTCTGTACTTTCTCCGGGATGGTGAACTGCGACTTTAAAGCCGCCGCTGCTGCCTGGAAAGAAGATATGCCCGGAGTGATATGATAACTCATGCCGTATCGGTCGAAGTAGTTCATCTGTTCCTGTATCGCACCATAGATGCAGGGGTCACCCGTATGCAGGCGTACGATGAACTTTCCTTGGTCGTAGAACTCTTTCATCAGTGCAAACTGTTCTTCCAAATCCATGGAAGCGGAGCTGCGGACTGTTGCGCCCGGTTTGGCGCAAAGTGTCAGTTCACGAGGCACGAGGCTGCCTGCATAGAGGATGAGGTCTGCCTTTTCCAGCATCGCCCGTCCTCGCACGGAGATAAGGTCAGGGTCGCCGGGACCTGCACCTACAATCTCGATGTGCCCCCGGCGCTGGGCGCAGATGTCCAGGGTGGCGGCTACCGTATAGTTCTCGCCTTTGCATTTCGGCATTATCAGTTGGCTATTTCCGGAGGACAGCAATGCGGCTGCCTCGCTTACACTGGGCGTACCCATGTGCTTCATCACTGTTTTGCTGGGGTGGGGCACGTCCATTGTCGCCAGTTCCTCGGCCGTATAGAAGAAGACTTCGTATTCCTTTTGGAGCGATTTCACTACCGGTTCGTCACGCTTGACGTTAATCGTAGATATGGTTATGATGGATTGCGGGGAGATGTTGTACTCTTCCAGCTTTTCTATAATGCCTTTCACAACTTTTCTCGTGGGGCTTGCCTGCCGGGCAAGTCCGATGCCGACGTGCACCACGCGCGGCACATAGCAGATGGACGGTATGTCCTTTATATAATGTATTCGCGGAGAGACGATCAGTACCAGCTTGAAGCGGGATAATTTGATGTCTTTCATCTGATAGAACACCTCTACATGAGGGGGAAGGTTCGCTTCCATCCAGTCGGTTCCTTTGTCGCGGATTTCCAACAGCAATGCGGTAGGCTGTCCGGTTACAAAAAGGCTGATAGCCTCGTTCATGCACGCCTTCATCTGGTCGTCGGGAGTTTGGGTAAGCCCTGCCAGCAGGT
The DNA here is from genome assembly GCF_040928965.1 of Bacteroides sp. 2201st1_D9_2201SCRN_220225. Classification (NCBI taxonomy): domain Bacteria; kingdom Pseudomonadati; phylum Bacteroidota; class Bacteroidia; order Bacteroidales; family Bacteroidaceae; genus Bacteroides; species Bacteroides sp. 2201st1_D9_2201SCRN_220225. The sequence continues at coordinate 62,310 of NZ_JBCODG010000018.1, forward strand.
GGGTGGAAGGGCTCACACAGATGGTCGGAGACCAGCCGAAGCGTTGGGGAAGTTTGTCCAATGCCCACAGTCCGGTAAGGTCGCTTTGAGTGGTTATCACGGGTTCGGCTCCCAATGCACCGGCCACTGTCTCGGTCAGTTCGTTGGCTCCGCCGATATGTCCGGAAAGGACGGAAATGGCATGTTTACCTATGCTGTCCACGCAAATTACGGCAGGGTCTGTGTACTTGTCCTTCACGCAAGGGGCGATGGAACGTACGCAGATGCCTAAGGCTCCGATAAAGATAAACGCGTCGTAACGATTGAAATTCTTGACAGTGAAACTGCCGGTCGATTCGATGTGCGTACATCCGCTTTCATAGCGGGGAGTGAAAATCTCCGCTTCGGGAAATTCTTTGAGCAACAGCCGGGCGGAAGCCATTCCGGTTTCCGAAACGAGCATGATGGCCGTCTTTATGTGGGATGTTTCTGTTTTCATACAGGTTATTTGTTTTTATAATGAATATAGCTTGTCTTGTTATTTTATGAAAGTGTTGCTTTCATGATTTCAATAGGGTTATAATCATTCAGTGCGATGCGTGCTGACGGATGCAGTATCAGCCCGGCGGCTCCGGCTCCTTCCATGAATACTTTTTTACTGTCTGCCGATACGGAGTTAAAAACGATACAACCGTCGGGCTGTAACGCTTCCTTTATCTTCATCAGCATTTCCGGCAGATGTCCGCCGTGCCCGCCTATGAAGACGGCATCGGGACGGGGGAGAGTATCGGTCGCCGTTTGCAGGAAATCGCCTGTGATTGCCGTAATGCCCGGCGTACCGAAGCGGCGGCTGTTGATATTCATCAGTTCTTCGCCCTCGGCACGTACCTCAAAGGAAACGACCGTGAGGTGAGGGAATTGCAGCCGGGCTTCAATGGAAACCGACCCGGTGCAGAAACCGATATCCCAGAATACACGGCGGTGGTTCAGTTCCAGCGCTTGTAACGTAAGCAGGCGGATAGGTGCTTTGGTTATCATACGGGTACGTCCGTCCAAATGTGCGAATTGCTCGTCGGGGATACCAAAAGGGCGGGCTTCGGGAAAAGAGGTGGCGCAAAGCAACAGGTTGTTGGGATGCTCGAATCCGCCTTGCGTTGCTTCCTGTAGTGTCATGTGGCGGATGCGTTCTTTTTCGGGGTTGCCAAGATGCTCGCCTACATACATGGTGTAACGGTCGTATCCGTATTCCAGCATGCGGGCTGCGATTGTGGCGGGCGTATGTTCCCGGTCGGTAAGGATGCCTATCTTGGGAGCGCGTTCAATCAGGGCGCGGTCGAATTCATTCCAGGGACGTCCCGTCAGCGAAACGGTTCGCATATCGTCATAAGGCATTACGAGGCGGTGTGCTAATGTTTGGAGAGAATTGAAAGAGGGGTATAGCTTGATTTCAGCATCCGGCAATTTCCGTTTCACCGTATTGGCAAAGCCGAAGAACAGCGGGTCGCCCGAAGCGAAAACGATAATTTGCCGGGGGACGGCATCCGTTTGTCCGTATCCGTTACTGCTGAACACTTTCTCATATTGTGAGAATACGTTGTCCAATGGTACGGTAATGGAAATCCATTCCGCATCATCCGGCAACAAGTTTCCGACAATTTCTTTGTGCCGCACTCCCCCCGAAAATACTTTCCCGTGCCGTATGTGTTCCAATACTTCCGGCGGAAAGAAAGGCGTCCGGTTATCGTCCGTTCCTATAATGATAAATTTTCGTTGTATAACCATTCACTTACCACTAATCGTTAATTCTTAATCGTTGTTTCACACGTCTCGTCCCGGTCGTAACTGTTCCGCATCATTGTAGCACAAAACGGCGTTTACTAATGTTGCAGCAAGGTTGCTTCCGCCTTTGCGTCCTTCTACAATTATTTTAGGGATGGCGGTGAAAGGCTTTGTCATGTGCTTGGACTCCTGTACGTGTACGAAGCCCACCGGAGCGGCGATAATCCCAGCCGGATGCGCTTTTCCTTTGCGTATAAGATCGCATAGTTCCATTAATGCTGTCGGAGCGTTGCCGAATACAAAAAGGGCGTCTGGATGGTCTTCAACGGCAAGGCGTGTGCCCGCTTGTGTGCGGGTGATGCCTTTCTCCGTTGCCATTGCTGCGGTACGGGGATCGCCGAGATAGCATTTCACCTTTACGCCCAAACGTTCCAAAGCTCCTTTACGAATGCCGCTGGCAGCCATTGTCACGTCGGTAACGATGGTCCGTATGCGTTTCCCGATGATACCTTGATATAGTGTTTCCACTGCTTTTTCGTCTGTGTGCAACAGCTTTTCCATTTCAAAATCTGCGGTGGTGTGGATGGCGTGTAGCAACGCCCATTTATGGTCGAGGGGAATGTCCCGGTTCCTGAGCTCTTTCTCGATGGTACGGAAGCTCCGTATCATGATGTCCTGCCCTTTACTAGCTCCATACTGGGTATTCCCGGTCGCAACCTCCTCCCGGTAATATCCCCGCGGAGTAATCATCGTACCGTTCCATTCGTACGATTGCGAGTTGCCTATCAGTACTACGGTAAACATATCCGTCTTTTCGGGGTCGAACGCTTCCAGCGTCGTTATGTGCACTTCCTGTTCGGGACGCCCTGCCTGGCGTACATAGCCTACGGGGGTCTGTGGTGAACGTCCTTCTTGCAGGAATAACTCTTTCAGCCGGTAAAGTTGCCAATAGCGGCCTTCACTTTTGGGATTGTAGACGGCTGTCACGAAATCGGCTGCGGCAGCGGCAATGATACGTTTCTCGATGCGTTCCCACGGGGTCATCAGGTCTGAGAGGGAGATAACGCAGAAGTCATGTCCCACAGGAGCTCCCAGCAGGGAAGCCGCTTTCTGGAATGCGCTGATACCGGGCAGGGAAATAATCTCTGCGTTACTGTTCCGTTCCCGCTTCATTTCATACACAAGCGGCGTCATACCGTAAATCCCTGCATCGCCCGAACTGATGACGCACACCGTTTTTCCCTGCTCCGCCAGCTCGAAAGCTTGCTCGGCGCGGATACGTTCGCGTTTCATTCCTGTATCTATACATTCCGTATCGGGGCGCAGGTACGGAGTGACAAAGCGGAAATAGTATTTATAGCCCACCACTGCATCCGCTTCCTGTAAAGCGGCAACAACAGCGGGTGTTATGTCTTGCTTATTGCCCGGACCGATGCCGGCGATGATTATTTTGGGTTGTTTCATTTGCTATCTGACTTATTGCTGTCTGTTCTGCAGAGCATGGTAAGTGTTACGCCTGCAGTTCACAAAGATACATTCTATTTATCACATTATGGCATGAAAAGTGACTTTCTCACTCGTTTTTTTCCCCTGCCGCATATACCGCTTTCTTTTCCATGATGCCCTGTGTGCGGTGCTTCAGTCCGAAGCGGATATGGTCTACGAATATCTTTTGTATTTCAGGGATTTGCCCTAAACCTTCCATGCGCACATGAACGGTATAACCTTCTTTTTCAAGCATCTCCCGCCATTCTCCGGCAATATCGTTTTTGGCGTGGTCGCCGGCTACAAACATAAAAGGAACGAGTGTCACACTCTTTGCTTTGGCCGCTTTCAGTTGTGCCAACATGGTTTCAAAGGTGGGATAGCCTTCGATGGTCCCCACATGGAAGTTACCGAATCCGGCTACTTTCAGCATATAGTCCATCTGACTGTATGTAGCAGTACCGGGCGTATAAGTGCCATGCCCTACCAATACGAAGTGTTCTTTACCCTTTTTCTTTGCACTCTGCTGCACCGAAGCATTGAGGCGTTGTCCTAAAATATCAGTTACTTTTTCCGCATCTTCCACCGAATAGAGTAGGGGAGTGCCTACGCGTATCTCCTTGAAGAAAGGCAGTACGCTTTCCACATCACGGCGGAGCGACTCCATTTCCACACCGTCAATGATATTGGTACTTTGCACAATAATGTGTGTGTAGCCCTCTCCACGCAGTTGGAGTAGCGCATCCAGCGGGGTATTTTTGACAACGCCGCGTGTCTTGAGGCGGCGTATGATGATGCGCGAAGTATAGGCTTCGCGAAACTCCAGGTCGGGAAAAGCCTTGCGTGCTTGGGCATTGATAGCATCAATCGTCTGCGTACGTGTATCATCGTGCGTCGTGCCGAAGTGTACCATAAGCAATGCGGCCTTTTCGCCAGGTTTCATGCTTGCAAGCATATCGCTCGACACGAAGTTTCCCCCTTCGTGAGCGGAGCAGAAGAGAGAAATGGCAAGGAGCAGGGAAAGGAGAGATGTTTTCATAAATAAAAGTAATTACTGTTTTGTAAAAATGATTGCTGTTTTTTTATTTCTTAAACCGTACCGACAAACTCACGTATACCGAGCGTCCCGGGCTGAGCGTGGAGAAGTTATTGTTCCAGGGGCGGTCATCTTTCTTGTCGAAGATATTCTCGATACCTACGCCCGGTTCCAGAACCACGGATTGCAGATTGAAGGTGTGGCGGGTATTCAAATCCCATTGCTGGAATTTGGGAGCGTAACCGTACGTTTGCGAGTAGCGTTCGCCTTGCAGGTGTCCGTGCACGTTTACGTTCAGGCGGTAGAAGCTCCAGGCGTGTTCCCACTGGCCGTTGATGTTCCCCATGTGCCTGACGCTTTTGTCTATGGGCGACACTTTGTAACTGCCGTCGGCTTGCAACTGCTTGGCCTCGGTGTCCATGTACGTGTATCCGCCGCCTGCCCTGAAGCCCGCGCCTAGGTTCAGGCTGGCGTTCAGGCTGATGCCTTTGGTCTTGGCTTTGTCCACGTTGTCGCGCTGACGTATCTCGTCGAAGGTGGCGTGCTTGTCGTCCAGTCCCATGTCGTGTATCTCCTGATCGGAGAGGGTGCGGTAGTTTATCATGTCGCGGATGTTGTTGATGAACCCGGTGACGGACACGGAGAGCCGGCGGTAGTTGTACTCCGCATTCAGCGAGTAGAAGTTGTTCTTTTCTGGTTTCAAACCGATGTTGCCCGTGGTGTAGCGGTTGCTGGTCTTGGATTCGTCGGTGGCGTAAAGTTGCGACAAGGTAGGCGTGCGGAAGCCTGCCGCGTAGGCGGCACGCAGGTTCAGTCCGCCGAGCTTGTACATCAGCGATACGTTGGGAGTGGCATAATTCTTGAAGTTCTCGTTGTAGATGTAGCGTATGCCCAGTACGGCTTGCAGGTTCAGGGGCAGCTTTATTTCATCCTGTGCGTAGAAAGCGAGGGTGTACATGTGGCGGGAGTCGATGTTGTCCGATTCGCTCTCCAGCCCCTCGTTTACGTATTCTACGCCGGCAGACAGTTTGTTGCGGCTGCCCAGGCGGAAGATACCTTTGATGTTTCCGTTGTAATATCGCACTTGTTTGCGGGTCACCCGGTCGCCCGGCAGATAGCTGCCCGACTTCTTGAAGTACATATAGTCCGACGAGTAATTGTCCGAGTAGAACTCTGCATCGATGTAAGCCGAACGGTTTATCATGTACTTCATGCCGGTGCCATAAGTATAGGTCTCGTGTTTCAGATTGTAGGTATAGGCGTCTTTCTGCACGAACTGGCCTTTGCTTTTGGCATAGTAGGTGGCGTCCTGCGGACGGCGGGTTTTGTTATCATAATAAGTACCGCGCGCGTAGAACGACAGTTTATCTGTGGCATTGAATACGAAACGCTGGTTTACGGTGTTGGAGTAGAAGCCTACGGAAGTAGGACGTCCGGTTTCGTAGCCGTTCTCGTCGATGTTGTTGTTCTGCCAGCTTCCTGCCTGACGGCGCTGGTAGGAAGTGTAAGAGGAGAACTTGCCCGCATTGACATCGGCATTGACGCTTTCCGTCAGGCGTCCCTCGCCGGAGTAGTGGGTGTAGCTGGATACGTTTACGGTGTTCCGGGCATCGTCCGTGATGATGTTGATAACGCCGCCTATGGCATCGCTTCCGTACAGGGCGGATGCTGCGCCGTTCAGTATCTCGATGCGCTTGATGTTGGCCACGTTGATGCGCGTGTAGCGGTCTTCGCCTGCCAGACGCTTGCCGTTTTCCAGTATCAGTATGTAGTCCTCGTTGATGCCGTTCAGGCTCATGGTAGTGCCCATGCCGTTGGTGTAGGAAGATATGTTGGGCGTCAGTTTCACCAGCGCTTCTTCCAGCGTGGATACGTTGGCGCCGCCTATTTCTTTGGCCGTGATTACGGAGACGGGAACGGGGCTGTCTGTCATGCGGCGGTGCGTACCGGTTCCGGTCACTACCACCTGGCTGAGGTTGCTGTAACTCTCCTCCAGCTTTACAAGGATGTTTTCTTCTTGTCCGTCCGCGGTGTATTTTTTGGGGGTGAAGCCGATGTAGGAGAAGCGCAGCGTGTGTTGTCCGTCGGGCAGATTGTCGATGGTAAATTCTCCTTTTCCGTTGGTGGTGCATCCCGTCAGACTGTTGTCTACGCGGATATTTACCCCTGCAAGAGGCTCGTTCGTGTCGGCGCTCACCACCTTTCCGCTCAATGCGGTTTGGGCATGGAGCAGGGGTGTCAGGCAGCACAGTATGGCTGCCAATAAATAGTTGGTTTTCATTTATTGAAAAATGTAAGATTAATACTTGTCTTCCTGACCCCGGGAAGGCGTTGACTGTGTAATTGCCCAGGCAGGTTTCCTGACTCAGCCCTACGGAAAACCACACCTTCCCGTCTCCGGTCTGCGATGGCTCAAACTGATGTTCGCTCTCACCAACAGCCGTCTGTAAGACAGTGGCATTGTTTTGAAGAATGTTTTCCGTATGCTCCGTTGCTGCAACAAGCAGGCGGAGCAAAGTGGCTTTACAGTAGCGGGCACTGTTCCGGTTTCGCACCGGATTCCCTTTTATACAACTCGTTGGAATAACGGAGTGTATCACCTAAGCGGTGACAAATATAGATATTATCTCTGGAAAAATCAATTAGGAATGAATAAATGATGATGGCGTAACTAGTGGCCAATGACTTATGAGGATGGATTGTACCTGTCTGAAAAAAAATAAAATTCTTACACTGTTTTGTTGTGTAATAGAGTAGTTTCTTTTTACGAAGAATAGTAGGTTATGATTAAAATGAGTTAATAAAAACCAATTTTGGATTCTACGGCAGAATTTTTAGTATATTTATTAACAATTTTCAGTTGTGATATAAATGACCTTGACTATTTTTTCAATGGCGCTGATTTATATGTGGAAGAATTGTTGAATGACAACGACTGTACTACCTAGTATCGTGGCATTGTTTGCATTATTTAATGCTGGCTTAAAACCAATATTAAAGACTATAAAGATAACAGGACCGGATGCCCTTTTATTGTGATAGATGCTTACAATGAGGAAAGGGTGTTGAAATACAATGAGAGACAATTTAAAAAAATAGTAAAAATTATGATATACATGAAGCTTGTTAAATATCTGTTTTATATACTTATGCTATTGGGAGTAACGGGTGTATGGGCACAAAAGAGCGACATACGCTTGGGAAAATTACTCAATAATGGCGATTGGTTTACACTGGAAGAGGAATATCCTATGATTAAAGATAGCGTGCAAACTCCTATGCTCAGATTAATGTCTGAAGCCTTATTGGGATATTATTTCAATCGCCCGGACGAAACGATAACGTGTGTAGACTCGTTGTTGCAACATTATCAAGCTGAACTCGGACTTGGAAATATAGCCTCTATGTTGCTTGTAAAATCTATTGTAGAGGCAAATAGGGGTAATTATGCCGTGGCTGCCGATATATTGAAGGATTTTACATCGCAGCTAAGGGAACAAGGTGTGGCAATGGATTACACTCAAATAGATGAAGCAGTCCAGTTTTACGACCGCTTCCGTAATTGCCCACCAATGAGCATAGAACTCCCTCAAAAAAATACTGTGATAGCAATGAGTAACGACAGCATCAGACTGAATATAAAAAACGATACAGTACAGAGGGGAACTAGCATGTATGTGTCGATAACAGTGAACAGTAAACAGTATAAAGCAATATTTGACACAGGTGCAAGTACCACTTTCATGTCGGAAGCATTTGCTAAAAAGACAGGTGTGAGATTGATTGCAGATTCTTTACAGATACATGGTGGTATAACGGTTTACGGACAATCGGGTATCTTGGACAGCATGCAGATAGGTGATATCATGGTAAGGAATATTCCTATAACGATAAATAAGGACACAACACTGAACAAGGTAGAAGATATTGACTTTCTTATTGGGGCAGATGTAATGGCATTGCTGGGAGAGATACAAATATTTCCTCACAATGGGAAAATAGTAATTCCCACATTGTTGACGGAAAAACCTGCAAGTGGCAGCAATATATACATGGATAATCGCTCTCTTATACTAAAAGGGGAAAGCTGTGGAAAATCATACAATTTCTTCTTCGATACAGGTAATGGCCTTGCCGCTCTATCTCATAATTTTTACGAAAGTAATAAAACAGAAATTGATGCAAAAAGTAAACGTGTTAGGAGACTTACGGGCGGAATTGGTGTTGTAGAGGAACGCGACATGTTAATTTTGCCCGAATGGTCGTTTCAATTTGGTGGAAGAAATGTAGTGCTCAAGAATATTGCAGTGGGGCTTGAAAATAACAGACTTGTGCCCTACGCAGGTAATATTGGAATGGCACTTATCAACCAATTTGACAAGGTGACTATCAATTTTGATAAGTGTTTTGTGATTTTTGAGTAAGATGTACTTATCTTGTTTGGCTTGTGGAAAAATGTTGTCTTTTAGCGTTTGGGTAATTTCTTTTATGTAGCCAAAGAGGAGCAATATTCTTTAAGGCTTTGATTTAATAGTTTGATTATTAATATAATATGCGGGTGCTCCTCTGTAGATGAGAAATACCCGCATATTTTTTCTGTCTCAGCCTTTCCTCTCCTTTTTTCCCTTATTGAATTAAGAAAATGGAGGACAAATGTTATGCTTCCGGCTGATACCCTTCACCGTTTTCCCAGGCATCGGCATCCCATTGCTCTTTCAGGTGATTCACCCAGATTGCGCGGATTTCGGGATAGCTGCCCAGAGCCTTGATACCGCAGCCGTCTTTGATACCGTGATCGGCATCGGCCTGGCCTACGGGATGGGCTTCAAATGTTCTGTCTACCTTGAAACCTGCTTTCTCCAGACGTTCGCGCCAACTGTACTCGTTGGTATTGAGTTCCACTTTATCCAAGCCTTTGTTCTCGGCTATCGCTTCGATGCCCCATAGGTCGTTGTGGGCATGGTCACCGGCGATGGACATGAAAGGAGCGAGGTATACGTTTACTTCATTCGGCTCCAGGTTATTGTCCTGGCAGTACTTCATCACTTGCGAATAGATGCAGCCGGGATAGTCGGCTATCATTTGGGCGGCAGGTACTACCGGGATACGGTCTACCGCTTTCTCTTCCTCTTCTTTCGGCCAGAAAAGCATTTCTCCATAGTCTACAGTACCTACGAAGATATTCTTGTTTGTGGCAAGAGTATGCAAGGCGGTTTGGACTTCGGAGTATTTGGTGTTGGCATTGTAGTTCACATCAGGGTTACCGTGTCCCATCAGGAGAACGATGTTTTTCTTTTCGGCCAGTTTGTCTTTGTAGTGGTTGTAAAGCACCTGTGCCACTTCGTCCGTATCATCATCGGTAGAGAGCAGGTTGGCGCCTTTCAGCACGTCGATGTGCGGATACCAGTCAATCATAAAGTTTTTCTTGATATCGGTATTCATTAGAGAGAGGTATTCCTCGCCGGGAATGACGTGAAGCGACTGTACGGCTACGCGTGTATATCCTGCATCGCCGATGGCTTTCAGCCATTGGTCCAGTTTGTAGCGCGCTTCGCCGGTAGAAGCCTCTGCACGGCCGATGCAGGTACGTGAGGTGAAAGACATATAGATGTCTGTTTGAGGGAACTGCTTCCGGAAGTCGGCGATGATTTCGTTGTAAACGTCCAATGACTCATTATAAGTGCTTCCGAAAGTACAGAGTAGGATGGCGGTGTCATACTTCTTGGTTTCGGCTACTACCCTGGTTGCAGGGTTTACGGTACTTTCTGCATCGTCGTCATCGCTACAGGAGGTGAATCCTGTGCAAGTTGTGGCTGCTACGAGAGCCGCCATCAGATAAAACTTGAAATTTTTCATACTTTGTTTGTAAATTGATTAATAAAAAAGATGTTTTTCTCTATTTTGCCCCGCCCCTGTTCTTGAACTTTATAAGCGCCGATGCGTAGAAATTCCTTCCCGGCGTGCTGGTAGCCCGGTTACGTCCGAAAGGAGTGCGGTCTACGTAGTTGAAGAGGTTGTCTACACCTATGTTCATTGTCAGCGTCCAGTGCCGCATCTTCATTAGGGTATGGGCGGTGTTGATGCGCCATGTCTGGAAGCCGTCGGCATCGTTGTCGTTGACGTAGTGGCGGGTCGACTGGTATCGGCCGTACACTCCCAAGCCGAGGCGGTAACAGCGCCACGTGTGCTGCCAGGTGGCGTTGAGCGTGGCATTATGGTTGGATGTGGCGTCGATGTAGAGGTACTTCATGTAGTTATCGCCCGTATCGGCGGCATACTGCGCTTTCGGATCGGCATAGCTGTACCCACCGCCCAGCATGATGTCTTTCGTGGGGCGGTAGTTGAAGGTGAAGTCCATGCCATAGATGCGGGCTTTCGTGAGGTTGGTGTATTTCTTGCTTTTCTCTATTTCGAGGAGCTTTTCTTCGGGGGTGACTTTTATCTCTACCAGCTCTATCATGTTGCGGATGAAGTTGGCATATCCGGTCAGGCTCGCCTGGAACTTGCTTCCTGCATACTCCACGCTGATGGAAGTGTATTGTGAGGTTTGCGCCTTGAGGTCTGTATTGCCATGATAGGCGGTGAGGGAACTGCCGCCGATGCTGCCTGTGTGTTCATAATAAAGCTCTTTGATGGTAGGCGCCTTGAAGCCCATGGCATAGGAAGCGCGCAGGTTGAAGTTACCGGCTTTGTAGAGTGCGGATACTTTGGGGCTGAGGTTCAGTCCGGTTTCCTTGTGTTGTGTGCCGCGTACGCCGGCAGTCAGTATAAGGTTGCTTGTGGCAGTCCACTCTTCCTGCGCATAGGCGGCGAGCGTATAGACGGAAGCGATGTCGCCTGCTATGTGGTGAGGCGATTCCAGACGGTTGTACTGGTACTCTATGCCGGTATTGAGGATGTGCCGGTCGCCGAAGTAAAAGATACCTTTTACCTGCGCCAGCACTTGTTGCTGTATGCTCTGCTTGATACGCTGGCCGGGGTAGTAGGTGATGCGGTCGCCGTCTTTGAAGTAGTCGGTGATGTCTTTCAGCTTATAGTCGTAGAAGTAACCGTAGCGACCGTAAGAGAGGTCGGCGGTGAGGTAGTTGCGCCCGTTCAGCTTGTACCTGCTTCCGGCGGCAAAAGTATAGTTGCGGTAGTAGAAGTCGTTGGGCAGGTACTTCCACGGGCCGTGCGTACGCATCACCCAACGTTCGTAGTACGTTCCTTCGGCGGTGAGGTTCAGTTTTCTGTTTACCTGCCATTCCAGATTCTCGGAAAGAGTATAGTTGCTGGAACGGTTTACGGTAAGCATGGTGGAACCGGGCTTCAGTTGGTTCTGATCCCATTGCATATCCGTATTGCGCCAGCCGTCGGTGTGCCGGAAGTTGATACCGGTCACCGATTTCAGTTTGCCGTAGTTGAAGCCGAAGCTGGCGCTTTGCCGTACATCGCCATGCTCGCCCACACGGGTGGTGCTGGTGAGTTCCATTTTCTCTCTGCTCCGTTTGGTAATGATATTGATGACTCCGGCAATGGCATCGCTGCCGTAAAGTGAAGAAGCGGCGCCTTTCACGATTTCGATGCGCTCTATGTTGGCGGGATTCAGTTGGTTGAGGTCGTTTTGTCCGCCGATGTCCCCGTTCATGCGCTTGCCGTTTATCATGATGAGTATATAGTCGTTGTTCAGCCCGTTGAGCTGGATATGGCTGCCCATGTCGCCGTCATGGAAGGTGAGGGAAGAGTTGAGCCCGCTGAGAAGGTCGTCTATGCTGCGCGCCTGATATTGCTCCAGTGCTTTTCCCGTGAGCACCTCTGTCTGCACGGGGGCGTCTTTCAGGTAGTGTTCGGTTCCCGTACCTGTTACCACTACTTCGTTGAGCAGTAACGAGAGTTCTTTCTCATCTTTGTTTTTAAGGATACTTTGTGCCGGGGCGGATTGCATCACACCGCACAGCAGTACCGCTTCAAGCCAATACTTGTGCTTCATCGTCTACCGATTTTTTCGTTGATAAAACAAAACGGCACTTCGCTTCTGTGTGCGAAAGGTAATGGCCCGAAAGAGTAAAATAGGAATCCTATCGTATCAGTATAGGGGACATCGCTTCTAATCCTGGAAGCTCAGTGCTCAAGTTACGGAAGTTGGTAGGTATTCTGGCTCTCCTCTGCTTGTATTACCTTCCCATCGCGTTGCCGCGACAGTGGCTTTTGCGGATACAAACATCTTTTATTGAGGATTACAGCTGCAGGTACAGCTCCGGTTTTGCACCGGATTCCCTTGCATCGGCAGGCGGATATGCCTTCCCGATTGCCAATTCCGGGGGTAAAGATAAAGACTTTTTATATATTATTCAGCTTTTTCTTCCTGATTATTTTCTTTTTTCTTCATTTTGTCTTTCTATCGGTAGTATTCCTCTGCTTTTGCAAGTGTTTCCGGCTTGCCGATGTCGAACCAACGGCGGTCCTGAAGCGGATAACCCTGTATGCAGGCTGTTTCGCACACGGATAGATAAAAAGGAATAATGGAGAACTTCCCTTCCCATTGTCTGCTTTCCATATAGCGGAAAAGGGAAGGGGATATG